>JBFGYW010000050.1:0-18522 GCA_041587235.1 Vibrio sp. | reverse complement strand
TTTAGTCAGTGTTGTTAACAAATTGGCTGGTCTTTTCGTATTTTGTGGCTTGTATCACAAGGTGGCAATCTGACATTCACAAAACCTTACTCACATTGCCACATCGTTTGCTCGGTAAAGCCTATTTGATACATAAAAAGTGGGTTAGATGTGTACAGGTTGTTATTCGTATAGAGATTGTTTTACGCATACCGCTTATGAGATCGCAGCCATGATGAATCAGCGGCTGCGGTCTTTTTTCTGTCGCATAGCCCAAATAACCGGCTTATCTGTGCACGACGACCACACGAGCATTGCGCGGCAAATGGTGTTTTTGCAATGTATAGCAATCGACAGGAGGAGGTTGGTGCCCTTTGGGCCTACGGGGGAAAATAACACGGCACTTTAAGTGACGCTCACGACGGCCGATACCGAAGGGAAATTGCCGGTGTTTGTTCCACTTTCGGTGGTGAGGCTTGTGTTTTACGTCCTTGATTTGCACGTCCACTACGCCGGGAATCGACACCACAACTTGATTGGCACTGGCGCTGAGTGGCGCGATAAACAGCGCTACAGCCAGTAGCCACAATCTTTTTTTGACGGATAACATTTCGTTCTCCTCTCTGGGTAAGACTAGAGAATTGAGTTTAGAGTATCCATTGTCGTGCTTATATTAATGTCATCAATATGACAGGCTTTGGTTGGAAAATACACACAACGAGTGATGAATAGTTAGTAGCGAGCATTTGAGAAGTAGAGCATATTACTTGTCATCTCAACCGGTTCGGGTTTACCTAAATGGTAGCCTTGTAAATACTCACACCCTGCTTGAGTTAATTCATCTTGTTGGTCTTGGGTTTCTACCCCTTCTGCTATCACGTTTAGATTGAGCGCTTTGGCAAGGCTAATAATGGCCAAGACAAAAGCGTGATCGGATTTAGAGCGAGTAAAATCGTTAATAAAATCGCGATCAATTTTTAAGTAATCGACAGGGTATCGCTTAAGGTAACTCAAGCTCGAATAGCCTGTACCAAAATCATCCACGGCAATTTTACTGCCCATGGCTCTTAATTCGGCCAGAACTTTTTGGCTGTTTTCTGGGTTTTTCATGATCGAGGTTTCTGTGATCTCAAAGATCAGGCGGCTGGGGGAGACGTTATTGCGTTGTAACGTCATTTGTATATCGTCGATAAAGTGAGGCAACGCCATTTGAATCGCGCTGATGTTAACCGAAATAGACTGATACTGTTTAAATAAAAGTTCATTTTCACAGGTTTTGTTTAGCACTAGCATGCCCAGTTGATGGATCAGAGTGCTTTCTTCGGCCACGGGAATAAACTGATCGGGAAATAACTTATTTGCGTCATCACTAGGCCAGCGACACAGGGCTTCTGCGTGAGTAATTTGCCCGGTTTGAGTGTTGAAAATAGGCTGATAATGAACCTCGAGGCGGTTGAGTTCGATGGCTCGTTTTAATCTTTGTTCAATTTCTAAACGCTGCTCAATGTGTTCGGTTAAACCTTTGGTATAGAAACTGAATGTGTTTTTGCCTTGGGCCTTGGCTTGATACATAGCGACATCAGCACGTCTTAATAGGGTGTCGGGGTCTTGGCCGTCGAGTGGAAAATGAACAACCCCAATACTGACCGAAAGGCTGTGTTGGGTTTTTTGTATTGATAGCGGCAGATTAATTTCATCAATCAGTGTTTGACACTCGTGCTTAAGGTTGATCGCTTGATAATGATTGATGAGAACCACAAACTCATCCCCGCCAAAACGATAAACCTTATCTTGAGGGCGAAGAAAGGCCTCGATGCGATCAGACATTATTTTTAACACCTGATCGCCTTCGGAGTGACCACGACAATCGTTGATATCTTTGAAATTATCTAAATCTAAATAGAGCAATGCAAAGCCATTTTCGGGTTCAGGATGACGGCAAAGCTCGGTTAAATGTTTCACTAGGGACATGCGATTCGGCAGTCCTGTTAGTTCATCGTGTTTTGCGATGTAGCACATTTCTTCTTGCAGGCGGTGTTCTTGAGAGATGTCCTGATAAACCAGCACCACCCCTTGAAATTGGTCTTGGTCGATAATGGGATAGGCGCTCTCTTTGATGATCACTTCACCGTGTGAAGGAGAGAACAGTTTAAGCTTTGTTTCACGTTGAAAGAGTTCATGGTAAGACAACACTTGATTGACGGATGTAGAGGTTGGTTCACCATCCAAGTCGTAAAGGGTAATCATGTCATCAGCCTTTGAATGCAAAGGGTGACTGCGACGGTTCAAACCGAGTAACGATTCCGCCTTCGGGTTGACATAAGTGATGTTTCCTTCGATATCGGTTGCGACGATGGCATCGCCGACAGAGCTCAACGTCAGTTGCAAAAACTGTTCTCGTTGTCGCGCTTGTAGGTCTAAGCTTTTTTCTCGAGAGATATCACTGAGGACGACATAGGCGCGCATTTGCAAGTTTTCTTCTTTTATCACGGCAGAAAACAAAACATTAATGGCCTCACCATTTGCGTGACGGTATTGATAATCGAGTTCGTGAACCGCACCGGCACGATAAAGGAGTGGCATGTGAGTATGGAGAGCAAGCTCCTTACTGTTTGGCATCATAAAATCAATGGAAGCTCTGCCAAGGACGTCTGATCTTTGATAGCCCAGCAAGTTTAACCACTGGTCGCTCACATCAATGATGTCACCGTGTCTATCTATGGTGTACATCGCAACGGGGGTTTTGCGATAAAGCTCTTTTGACTCTTGTTGTTGTGCGCGTAATTGCGCCTGATTGTTGTTATTGCTGTACACCGCAAACGCCAAGGCTAACAAAGGGATTTGTGACAATAAATGGGGCAAATAAAACAGCGCGGTAGCAAATTCAACGAATTGTAATACGGGGTCTGTCGGTATGATGGTACCAATGTTGAGCATGAGCGTGACAAAAATGGTGGCCAAAAAGGCCATGTAAACGGCGGCACTTAACGAGACAACGGCAATGACAAAGTACGCCGCTGAAATGTACATGTAGGGATAGGTCAAGTGAATCAAGCTGTAGTAAATAGTGACACCACCTGTAATGAGCAACGCCAACACCCAAGGTTTGAGAAAGGCCTCTAAGGTTGTAGTCAGACCACGTTTTGTGACCAGTAAACACAAAGGCAATAGAGCCACACACCCTACCACACTGGATAGCCACCAATTTAGGGTGAAACTCCATGATAGCTGTTGGCTGTAGAGGTAATGCAATAGGGTGCCTGATAATGCGCCAGCCATAGGCGTTAAGAAACACACCAGGTAAAAGACTTTCAGCAGCGCAAAGGGCTTTTCAAATACTTGTGTTATCGAGACATGGTGTTTGATGACGTACGTAGTAATGATGATTTCTAGTAGGTTAGCGGGCAGAAAACTCAAGCTTTGTAATAATGACAATGAATAGGGGTAATCGGCCGCTAAGTTGGCGATAGCAATACCGAGCAGAGCCGTTGACCAATCTCTGGAGTCTTGGGTAGATAGGTAAAAGGCCGCGGCGATATTGGCCATCCAAAGCAAAGAAATATTTTGCCCATCGCGAGTGAGTGCCAATGTGAGACAGGCGAAAAAATAAAACAAACCGCTACTAACGATTGCAGTGACAAGTCGATGGTGCTTAAAAGTCCTTTCGATGAAAAACGTAGTCATTGATTTTAGCCCAACTGAAGCATTGAGGTTCTATTACCTCGAATAAGCCAACCCCGGAAGTCAGTCATCTTTTGCGGGGGAATACAAACGATGCATATATCAATTAGCTTAGTCTGCTGAGAAAATATTGAGCGGATAAATGCTAAAAATGTGCCACAGGTATCAAAAACGTTGCTACACTCCTGGCTACCTTATAGGGTTTTATACCCAGCGAATTCCGTCTTGATCTCAAACTTTTTTCCTACGCTATCATTGCTCACAGACTTAATCAGCTTGGTATAAAATGGGGTTTGATGTGTAGTTGGTATTTATTAATCAGAGCATAAAATCATGTTTAAGTCAGTGCGCGCAGAGTGGATACTCGTGGCTACCACAGTATTAGCGGCAGCGGGGTGGATCTTTTCTAAGCAAGCGATTGAAGGGTTGCCTCCCATTGGGTTTATCGGTATTCGATTTGTATTGGCGGCGGTGTGTTTGTTGCCTTTTTGTTATCGTGCCCTCAAACGAGCCAGTATGCGAGATTGTTTCACCTCGATGGCAGTCGGTTTAGTGTTGAGCTCGGCCATTTTTTGCTGGATTTACGCTATCTCACTGTCAGAAACCTTGGGTGAGGGAGCGTTTATTATGAGTTTGGCGATGTTGGTCGTGCCCTTGTTAGCTTGGCCGCTGTTTGGCCAGCGCCCCTCTCGCGCGTTTTGGCTGGCGTTGCCGATCGCTATCGCAGGGCTGTTTTTATTGTCGTGGCACGGTGAATGGGTGGTGTCTTCCAGTCAGCTGTGGTTTTTAGCCGCGACGGTGTTATTGGCTTTACACTTTAATATTAATAGCCGCTATTCTTTGCGTTTACCGCCGATTTTATTGACCACATTACAACTTTTTTCTGGCGGCTGTTTTGGTTTGATTTTGTCTTACAGTTTTGAAGTGTGGCCAGATAACGTTCCTTGGATCACCTGGCAATGGGTGGCTCTGAGTATAGTGCTGGCAACCAGTATTCGCTATCTGGTTCAGACGATAGGGCAAAAGTATTGTCAGCCAACCAATGCCGCGTTGATTATGTTACTCGAGCCTATTTTTACCTTGGTGTTGAGTATTGTCATCTATCAAGAGCAATTGACGTTAAACAAGTCATTAGGTTGTGGTTTGGTTCTATTGTCGATTTTGTTCTATCGTCTCTTGTCTTTAAAGCGTCGTTGAGGTGGCAAAAGTAATACTCATTAACAAAATTGTCTTACTCGTGCTGGCGAAGGGTGTTACATTCAATCAATAGGAAACAATTGGTTAGAAAGTTAAATACCACTCACACGCAACCGCGGGCCACTTTATTGAGTAACGAATGGAAGGGCTGAGATTGGTATGACTTTTGGCGTTGGCGGTTTATTGTCGAGGTATGTCCATGCAAGACAACTATAAAATTTTAGTGGTTGATGATGATGCAAGGTTGCGTTCATTATTAGAGCGTTATTTAAGTGAGCAAGGATTTCAAGTTCGCAGTGTTGCGAACGCCGAGCAAATGGACCGCTTACTCACGCGTGAAAATTTTCACTTGATGGTATTGGATTTAATGTTGCCCGGTGAAGATGGCTTGTCGATTTGTCGTCGTTTACGCGCGGCGAACAACGCCATGCCAATCTTGATGCTCACGGCCAAAGGCGACGAAGCCGATCGCATTATTGGCCTTGATGTCGGGGCCGATGATTATCTGCCTAAACCGTTTAACCCCAGAGAGTTACTGGCTCGTATCAATGCCGTGATGCGCCGCCAGACCGTTGAATTGCCTGGTGCGCCGAGTGCAGAAGAAACCCTGGTTGAGTTTGGCGATTTTAAATTGAATTTAGGCACGCGCGAAATGTTTCGCAATGAGGAGTTAATACCCTTAACCTCGGGCGAGTTTGCAGTTTTAAAAACTCTGGTGTCAAAGCCGCGTGAGCCAATGTCACGTGATAAATTGATGAATATGGCCCGAGGTCGTGAGTACTCTGCGCTAGAGCGTTCCATCGATGTGCAAATTTCGCGTTTGCGTCGTTTGATCGAGGAAGATGCCAGTAAACCGCGTTATATTCAAACCGTATGGGGCTTGGGCTATGTCTTTGTCCCGGATGGTCAAAAAGTCTAACCCCCTGTTGAATTATTGAATAACGCTCACCTTGGTGGGCGTTTGTTTTTTTAGGTGATCCTCATGATGCGCAGTTCATTCACTCAATCCGTGTGTATCTTTCTCTCTTTGTTAATTGCCAGTCAAGTGTTTTCCTATTACACGGTTTTTCATTATGCTCTGATGCCGAGCCTGCAGCAATTTACTAAAATTCTCGCCCATGAGCTCGATGTTGTGCTCGACAATCACAACCCGGCCCAAGAGCTTGAGCCATTGCAATTGAAGTTACTTCAGCGCTTAGATGTCACGTTACATCCAGTGACGGAGCAAGATGCCAGCCGCGATTATCACCAAGCGATGCACATTGAGGTGATGAGTGAGGAAATGACACAAGCGCTCAACACGCCAACAGAGGTTCATCTCGGCCTAGGGCAAGACAGTTATATATTGTGGATGAAGGCGGATGTCCTGCCCAATACTTTAATTCGCGTACCCCTATCAGAGTTGCAAGAGGAAGACTTTATACCTTTATTTCGCAATAGCTTATTAGTGTCGTTATTGATATTAGCGGGGGTTTGGTTGTTTATGCGACTGCAAAATCGCCCCTTGGTGGCACTGGAAAAAGCGGCAAAAGACGTCGGGAGGGGCAATATCCCACCGCCGTTACCTGAAACTGGGGCTTCTGAAATTCGCTCAGTGACAAAAGCTTTTAATCAGATGTCGAAAGGCATTCAGGCATTGGAAGAAGATCGCACTCTACTCATGGCCGGGATTAGCCATGATTTGCGTACGCCCTTGACTCGAATTCGCTTGGCAACGGAAATGATGTCACCAGAAGACGATTACCTAGCAGAAGGGATCATCAGTGATACGGAAGAGTGCAACGAAATCATCAGTCAATTTATGGACTATCTCAAACCGACAGATACTCAGTCTTTTACGGACGTGGATTTGAATGAAACGGTGCAAGAAATCTGCGATTCAGAACGGCGTGAGGGCGTTGAGATTGAATCGTCATTACTCGATCCCTTGTTGTCGGTCTGCGGACAAAAAATTGCTATCAAGAGAGCGATCACCAACTTAGTCGTCAATGCGATTCGCTATGGAAACGGCTGGGTGCGTTTATCAACGGGCTTGAGCGCTGATCATCAATTAGCATGGGTATTGGTCGAAGACAATGGCCCGGGCATTGCTATCGATCAAATTGGCAGCGTGTTTGAGCCATTTACTCGTGGCGATGCAGCCAGGGGCAGTGAAGGTACTGGGCTTGGGTTGGCGATTGTCAAAAGAATAGTCAGCCAGCATCAAGGTTCATTGATGGTCAATAATCGTCCTGACGGTGGCTTGAAAGTACAACTTTGCTTCCCAACTCACGGTAAGAAAAGAGCGCGCTTAAGTCTCAAAAAAGCTACGCCAGGCGGCCGACACTACACTAATATCAAACCTCAATAGCGTGTTGTATTGATAAAAAAGCCACTGTAGGCAGTGGCTTAATTAATGTTCGTATGTGATCTTATGGTGATTCGCTGCTTGCTTGGTCACTTTCACCCTGGGTTTCAGGTAGGATTAAATTGAGTAAAATGGCGGTCAGGCCTCCCGCAGCAACACCCGAAGAGAGGATGTTTTTTACCAGTTCAGGCATGAACTGTAAAATGTCGGGTTGCTGGACGACCCCAAGTCCCATCGAAAACGACAAGGCCATAATTAAAATCGCTCGGCGGTCGAGTTCGACGCGGGCAATGATTCGTACTCCTGCCGCGGCAATGGTGCCAAACATCACGAGAGTCGCGCCGCCTAATACCGGCTCTGGAATGCCCTGCACAAAGGTAGCGACAGAAGGAAACAACCCTAAAATCATTAACATAACGGCGATGAAATACCCCACATAACGACTCGCCACACCGGTTAACATAATGATGCCATTATTTTGGCTAAAGGTTGAATTGGGAAAGCTGTTGAGTAATGCGGCCAACGCGGAATTGATGCCATCTGCTAGTACGCCGCCTCTAATACGCTTGATGTACACCGGACCCTTCACTGGCTCTCCTGAGACCTCTGATGTGGCGGTAATGTCACCAATGGCTTCTAACGCGGTAATAATAAACACCAACACCAGTGGAATAAACAAACTCGCATCGAAACTGAGTCCAAATTGCATCGGGTGCGGAATGGCAATCAATGCTTGTTCACTCGGTGCGCTGGGCTTGATCATTCCGGCAAAATAAGCGACCAAATAGCCAACCACCATGGCGATGACAATCGAGGCAACGCGCAAATAGGGGCGATGGCTGCGATTGAGTAATACGATGATTGCCAATACTAACCCCGCTAACCCCAAATTAGATAGTTGACCAAAGGTGTTATCGGACATCGCGGCATAACCGCCACCGATTGAGACTAAACCGACTTGAATGAGCGTTAATCCAATTAAGGTGACGACAATACCAGAGACCAATGGCGTGATGATGCGCTGGGCGTAAGACAAGATTTGCGACAAAATGATCTCTGCGCTCGAAGCCACCAAAATAGTGCCAAAGATGGCGGCCATCATAGTGTCGACATCGGCGCCGCCAGCCTTGAGTGATAAGCCGGCACCAATAATTGGGCCAAGAAAGTTAAAGCTGGTGCCTTGAATCGACAGAAGCCCAGAACCAATTGGCCCGAAGCGGCGAATTTGAATCAGTGAACTCAGGCCAGAGGCAAATAAAGACATGCTGATAATGGTATTGGTTTGCTGGCTATCCACCCCTAAGGTTTGACAAATAATCAGTGATGGGGTGATTACGGCAACAAACATGGCCAATAAATGCTGGATAGCCGCAAATAGAGTTTGCGGCAAAGGGGGGCGATCATTGAGTTGAAAAATCAGTTCGGAGTTTTTCGTCGGGCCAGACATAACTAGATTCCTTGCAAATAAGCACATGAATACCGAATATCTATCGCGCTGTGATTGGTATCCATCAGGTATAAGAAGGCGCTGATTATAAAGGCTTTATAATAGAACGCAAACGATTGCCACGGTGATGTCTGTCTTGGTTCTTAGCATGCGGTGTGTGATGAAAACGGAGAAAGGGATTCGTGTTAAGCGCGCGAATACAGATCTCGATCACCAAGCCAGCGATCAATAATCGCTTTGGCATTGTCTGGGTATTGGTCATGCAGGTGGCGCGCGAGACGTTGCACTTCGGGGATCAAATATTGGTCGCGCATCAAATCGGCAATCTTAAAATCGGCAAGACCGGTTTGTTTGGTGCCAAGCAGTTCACCCGGGCCGCGAATTTCAAGGTCGCGCTGGGCAATCACAAAGCCATCGTTGCTTTCGCGCAGTACAGCTAAGCGTTTTTGCGCAGTTTTAGACAGGGGCGAGTGATATAACAAGACACAGTGACTGGCAACGGATCCACGACCGACACGGCCGCGCAGCTGATGTAATTGGGCCAGACCCAGACGCTCTGGATTTTCGATGATCATCAAACTGGCATTGGGGACATCAACGCCGACTTCGATGACGGTGGTGGCGACCAACAAATGCAATTCATTTTGTTTGAACGCCTGCATGACTTGTTGTTTTTCTGCCGCTTTCATCCGCCCGTGTACCAAGCCTATTTTGAGCTCAGGTAATGCGGCTTGTAACTCAGTGGCGATATCGGCAGCCGCTTGTGCTTCAAGCACCTCAGATTCATCAATTAAAGTACAGACCCAATAAGCCTGTTTGCCTTCGTGTTGGCAAGCGTGACGCACACGTTCAATGATCTCCCCGCGCTTACTATCAGGAATGGCGACCGTTTGAATCGGCGTTCGCCCAGGGGGCAGTTCATCGATGACTGACGTTTCTAAATCGGCGTAGGCCGTCATTGCCAGAGTCCTTGGTATAGGGGTTGCCGTCATGATTAACTGGTGAGGATAATAGCCTTGTTTAGCGCCTTTTTCTCGCAGTTCTAATCGCTGGTGGACCCCAAAGCGGTGTTGTTCGTCAATGATGACCAGAGCAAGGTCGTGAAATTGCACTTGTTGCTGAAACAACGCATGGGTTCCGACGACCATTTGCGCTCGGCCATCGGCAATCGCAGCGAGTTGTTGGTCTTTTGATTTGCCTTTGAGCTTACCGGCTAACCAGCCCACTTGTATTCCTAAAGGCTCGAGCCACTGGGTAAAATTGATGGCGTGCTGTTCGGCAAGCAGTTCGGTTGGCGCCATAAGAGCGACTTGAAAGCCTTGTTCAATGGCCGATAAGGCAGAAAGCGCAGCCACCAAGGTTTTCCCTGAGCCCACATCCCCTTGCACCAATCGCATCATGGGGCGAGGGCGCTGCAAATCGCGCTCGATCTCTGTCACGACTCGGGCTTGAGCTCCGGTTGGCGTAAAGGGCAGAGCGGCTAATAACTGCGCTTTTAACGCCTTACTCGGCACCAGAGCGCGGCCAGGATCTTGCTGACCTTGCTGGCGAATGGCGAGCATGGAAAGGTTTTGAGCCAATAACTCTTCCAAGATTAAGCGAACTTGGGCGGGGTGTTTGCCCTGTTCGAATTGCTCAAGGTTGAGATCGGGTGAAGGGCGGTGAATGATGTGCAGCGCCTGAGCCAGCGTAATTTGCTGTGGATAAAGACCTTGTGGTAATAACTCATCGACGGCCGTACTGTCGAGTAATTCGAGTGCTTGGTCAGTGAGTTGGCGCAAGGTAGTTTGCCTCAGCCCTTCTGTTGTCGGATAAACAGGGGTGAGGTTTTTCTCTGCGCCGCTTTGATCTTTATGGGCAAAGAATTGGTAATCGGGGTGCGCCATCTCAAGGCCGTGACTGCCGCGTTTGATCTCGCCATAGGCGTAGACACTTTTGCCTTCGGCAAAATTGTTTTTCATTGCGGCGGTAAAGTGAAAGAAACGCAAGGTCAATGAGCCATTGCCATCACTGATCTTTACCGTCATCATTTTTTTACGGCCGAAAATGGTATCAACGGCTTTGACTTGACCTTTTACAGCCGCCCAAAGGCCTGGATGGAGCTGAGAGAACGGGTACAAACGCGTGCGATCTTCATAGCGAAGCGGTAGGTGAAACAGTAAATCTTGTACTGAGTTAAGACCTATTTTAGCCATTTTTTCGGCAATTTTACTGCCGACACCAGATAAACTGGTCAACGGGATTGCTGACATCATTTGAGACATACGCCGCCACCTTGTGTTTCACTGACCAATTGCACGAAAGTTCATGGATTAGATATAACCGAATCAATGACATAAAGTAAACCATCTCACTGTTTATTTGTACAGACAAAGATGAACTCTTGTGACTTGGCTCGTGTCAATTCAACCGCAGTCGACACCTTTAGTTTTCAGGGTTGTCTTGCTCGGATTTTTGTTGCATGGCTTGCCACCATGCCTCGTCGGCGACGATTTGTCCTTGTTCGTCAATTTTTGGGTAAGGAAGGGCTTTTTTTTGTGCCACTTTGGCGAGTATCGGATGGCCGCGTTCAAAGACAATACGCGCAATGGTTTCATCACTTAAAGCAACATTCGGCTGTTGATAAAGGCCCTTGGCTGAGCGCTGGCGTTGCGCTTCAAATAAAATCGTGGCACTGGCCACAGACACATTCAAAGACTGCACCATGCCGACCATTGGAATAACGATGTCTTGATCCGCGAGTGACAGAGCGTGTTGGGATATCCCTTCTTTTTCACTGCCAAGGATAATTGCGGTCGGTTTGGTGTAATCGATTGTGCGAAAATCCACCGCGTTCTCTGACAGATTGGTGGCCAAAATTTGCATCCCTTGTGCTTTTAACTCACCAATCGCATGATCGATCGTCGGGTGAGTGTCGACTTCTACCCAGTTTCTGGCGCCTGCCGATGTGTGTGCCAGCATTTGCATTTTTTCATCTGGCCAGACAGCGTGAATATTATGCAAACCGACGGCATCGGCAGTGCGGATCACCGCAGAGACATTATTGGGTTTGTGGACTTGTTCTAGGCACAAGGTGAGATCGGGCTGGCGAGCTTTGAGTACCTCAAGAATTCGGTGGTAGCGTTCTATATTCATATTCGATACAGGGGTAAGTTGTGACCTCTTAGCGCTAAGAGGTCACCGGTGTTAAGCGGATTAGCTCTTGCGGCGTTGAACGCGCGTAGTATGTGGCATCACGCGAATTTTCTTCATAATACCGGCAAGGTGGACGCGATCTTTGGTGGTTAAAAGCACGGTTACCGTATACAAGCGACCGTCGCGTTCTTCGGTTGATAAGCCATGAATGTTAGAGCCGGTATTGGAAATAACATTGGTTAGCTCAGCCAAAGCACCTTGGTGGTTGTGCATATCGACTTTGAGCTCGGCGATAAACTCTTGATCGTATTCGTCTGACCAAGTCACCGCCATGTACTTGTCGGGCTCTTTTTGATAACCGCGTACATTGGAACACGTTTCGCGGTGCACAACCAAGCCACGGCCCGGAGAGACGTGAGCAATGATAGAATCGTCGGGGATCGGGTGACAGCAGTTGGCAAACGTTAACAAAATGCCTTCAGAACCGCGGATTGGTAACTTGCGCTTCCCTTCGTTGGCCGGCGATTCTTTCTCTGCTTTTTGTTCGTCGTCGATTAAGCTATCGAGCTCACCGAGTAAACGACGTGCAATGACAATACTCATCAACTCGCCCAGACCAATGGCGGCCAAGAGATCGTCTTGGCAAGAGAGTTTTAGTCCTTGCAAGACATTGTCGAGAACTTGCGGCTCAATATCGGCCAGCGAGTGCTCCCCGAGGGCATGATTGAGTAAGCGACGTCCGAGAGTGATCGACTCTTCACGGCGCATGGTTTTCAGTACCTGACGGATTTTAGTGCGCGCACGCGATGTGACGACATAATTGAGCCAAGCCGCATTTGGGCGAGCGCCAGGCGCGGTAATGATCTCAATAGTTTGACCATTTTTCAGTGCTTTACTCAAAGGGTAAGGGTAGCGATCAACTCGGGCGCCGACGCACGTGTTACCTACATCAGTGTGAACGGCGTAAGCAAAGTCGACCGGTGTTGCCCCGGCGGGCAGTTCGATAATCCGTCCTTTAGGTGAAAACACATAAATCTCATCGGGGAACAGATCCGATTTAACGTTTTCGATGAACTCAAATGAGTTGCCCGCGCTTTGCTGCAATTCCAGTAAGCTTTGCATCCAGCGCTGAGCTTTCACCTGGGCTGTGGTGCCACTGTGTTTATCGCCTTTGGCTTTATAAGACCAGTGGGCCGCAACCCCTTTATCGGCCATTTGATCCATATCTTCCGTTCGAATCTGCACTTCAACCGGTACCCCGTGTGGGCCGACCATTGAGGTGTGAATCGATTGGTAGCCGTTGGCTTTAGGGACGGCGATATAGTCCTTCATACGACCCGGACGCGGCTTGTACAAGCTGTGGACCTGACCCAGTACGCGATAACAGGTGTCGGCACTGTCGACAATAACGCGAAACGCGTAAATATCCATAATGGTATGAAAACGTTGCTCTTTACTTTTCATCTTGTTGTAGATGGAGTAAAGGTTTTTCTCACGACCGAGGACTCGAGCATTGAGACCGGCGTCTTGCAGGCGGCCTTCAATTTCTTGATGAATGCGTTGAATCATCTCTTTGCGGTTACCACGAGCGGCTTTGACCACTTCTTTTAACACCTTGTATCGATTGGGATACAGGGCTTCAAAGCCGAGTTCTTCTAACTCAGATTTGATGTTGTGGATACCGAGGCGATGCGCCAAAGGCGAGAAAATTTCGAGTGTCTCACGAGCAATGCGGCGGCGTTTATCAGGGCGAAGTGCACCCAAAGTACGCATGTTGTGGGTGCGGTCTGCGAGTTTGATCAAGATAACGCGAATATCTTGCACCATGGCCAATACCATCTTGCGAAAGTTTTCGGCCTGCGCTTCTTTGCGGTCGCGAAATTTCAGTTTGTCGAGCTTAGAGACACCGTCGACCAATTCCACCACGGTATGGCCAAATTGATTTTCGAGATCTTGCTTGGTGACATCGCAATCTTCAATCACATCGTGAAGCAGTGCTGCTTGCAGTGTTTCGATATCCAAGTGCATTTCGGCAAGGATACGAGCCACGGCGACAGGGTGGATGATATAAGGTTCGCCACTGGAACGAGTTTGTCCTTCGTGAGCGTTTTTGGCTACCACATAAGATTGACGCAGAGCCTCAATTTGAGGCTCTGGTAAATACTCTTGGGCAACATCTTTGAGACTATCAAATAGATACAAATTACAGGCCCGAGGTTGCTAGTGAGACGAGGTAAGATTAACGGTTGTGAGTGATGCTGCTTACCGCGGCAAGCTCAGCGGCTTCTTGCTCTTGCTGCTCTTGACGTTCACGGGCATCAAGCACATCTTTAGTGATTAAGCCTTCTTCGATTTCGCGTAGTGCGATCACGGTTTGCTTATCGTTCTCTTCAGGGACCAATGGATCTTTGCCACCGGTTTGAATTTGACGAGCGCGGCGAGCCGCAATGAGAACTAAGTCGAAACGGTTGCCAATTTTTTCAACAGCGTCTTGAACTGTTACGCGTGCCATGAGAACTCCAATCAATAATAAAAATCTAGAATGACGAGAAAGTATACTGGGTATTTGTTGTTTATACTACAGCCACTTTCTATTTGGTAGTGGATATTAGCCGATTATTGAGATAATAAAGCGTCTAACATCCCTTTGTATTTCACACTCTGTTTGTCTTGTTTGAGACGCTCAGCGCGCAAAATCGCTTTAAAGTCGGTTAAAGCATTGTCAAAGTCATCGTTGACGATAACGTAATCGTATTCGCTAAAGTGTGAGATTTCAGATTTCGCTTCTGACATGCGCTTGGCAATCACTTCTTTGCTGTCTTGGCCGCGAGTGGTTAAACGGCGTTCTAACTCACTGTTAGACGGCGGCAAAATAAAGATGCTTCGCGCGAGAGGCATTTGCTCGCGAATTTGTCTAGCGCCTTGCCAGTCGATGTCTAAAAAGACGTCGATGCCTTGTTCTAAGGTTTGTTCAATCCAAGGACGAGAAGTGCCGTAATAGTTACCAAACACCTCAGCGTGCTCTAAAAACGCGCCGTCTGCAATTAAGCTTTCAAACTCACCACGCGAGACAAAATGATAGTGTACGCCGTCTTCTTCACCGGGTCGCATGTCACGTGTTGTATGCGAGACAGAGACTTTCATCGCGTAAGTTGGGTTTTTCTCAAGTAGAGCAGAAATAAGACTCGATTTGCCGGCGCCGCTTGGGGCTGACACGATATAAAGAGTACCTTTGCCTATCATAGTGATTCCACGTTGGTTGGGTGAAGCCGAAGAGAGACGACTTTGACATTCAAGTGACTAAGCTTAGCACAGTCTCAATACTGAGCGACTTGGGTCAAGTGATAAAAATGGAGCGGAAGAGTATCACGATCTTTGGGATCTTCTCAAGCGATCTTGGTGAGTAAATCCACAGCCGCGATTGACAAAGAGGCAAAGAAAAAAAGCGCCTCAATGAGAGGCGCGATAAGCTAAGGGAGAAAGCTTAGTAAAAATCAATAGCCTTTCCACGGCACCAGTTTGGTTTCTAGGTAGCGCATAAAAAGGTCAAATAAGTAGGCGACGAGGCCGATAATGATGATCCCGGCAATCACGACATCGGTTTCTAAAAACTCGGCGGCGTTTAGCACCATATAACCAATCCCTGCCTGTGCAGCAACCATTTCACTGGCGACCAAGGTTGTCCATCCAAAACCAATACCAATGCGCAACCCGGTGAGGATCTCAGGCATCGCGCTCTTGATGATCACGTGATAAAGGACTTGAAATTTAGAAGCGCCCATGGAGTAAGCGGCTTGGATTTGCTCACTTTTGGCGGAGGTGACCCCGGCTCTGGCACTGAGGGCGATGGGGGCAAACATTGCGAGGTAAATCAAGGTCACTTTACTGGTTTCGTCAATGCCTAACCAAATGATCACTAAAGGCAAATAAGCCAGTGGTGGCAGTGGGCGATAAAACTCAATTAGGGGATCAAAAATGCCGCGCACCCAAACGTTACAGCCAATCAAGATACCAATGGGGACAGCGGTAATTACGGCAAAGAAGAAAGCGCCAAACACGCGTGTTAAACTGGCTTGCATGTGCTCGGCCAGTGAAACACCAGCAAAACCATTGTTGATCAGATCGCCAAAGCGCTGAAAAACATCCACAGGAGAAGGTAAAAATAACGGTTTAATCCAGCCAGCTTCTGTGACGAGAGTCCAAAGGAGCACAAAAAAGACAGCGGACAGAATCGAAATGAGTTTGGAGTTGCCTTGCCCAGGTTCGCCATAGTATTTGCCCGGGGTTAGGGTGTAGTTTTTGAGTTTGTTGAATAAGGTGGTCATATGTGGCTCCGGGGCATACGTTTCTGCTTCACTAAACGCGGGCTTGGCAGCAGATTTTTCTCTTGTGGTTTCATGTACGGTTTCGCCATGGAGAGTGGTGATATCTGGGCTGCTCATGCGACCTCCTCAGAGACTTCATCTTGGTGAATGATCGACAAAATCTTCTCGCGCATCTCAATGAAGTCTGGCATGGATTTGACTTTACGAGCATCGCGACACGCTAAGAAACGCTGATTGAAATCGAGCTCAAAGCTGTGGGTGATTCGACCTGGGCGTGGCGACATGACGATCAGGCGCGAAGCCATAAAGAGCGCTTCTTCAACACTGTGAGTAATGAAAAACATCATTTTATTGGTCGCTTTCCATGCGTCGAGCAATAGCTCTTGTAACACTTCTCGAGTGAGGGCGTCGAGTGCGCCAAGCGGCTCATCGAGCAAGAGAATACTGGGGTCGTTGGTGAGGGCTCTCGCGATGCCGACGCGTTGCTGCATCCCGCCAGAAAGTTGATAGACCTTGTGATGATGAAAATCTTCCAAGCCAACCAATTGCAGATACTTGGCGGCTCGCTCGATGCGTTCTTCTTTGCTGACCCCTTGTAATTTAAGGCCAAATGATGTGTTTTCTAGTACGTTCATCCAAGGAAACAGCGCGTGTTTTTGGAATACCACGCCGCGTTCTGCACCGGGGCCAGTGATTTGATCGCCAATATCTCGGCCCATTTGTACTCTAGGGAAGCCTTCTATTTTAGAATCACCTAAGGTGAGGTAACCCGATGAGGGTTGAATAAAGCCCGCCATAAGATTGAGTAGGGTTGTTTTGCCACAGCCCGATGCCCCGAGAGCAACGACTAAATCGCCCTGATTGATTTCTAGGTTAACCCCAGAAAGGGCAGTCACCGGATCGCCTCCTTGGAGGTCTTTATAGATAACTGATACATCCTGTATCTTTAAAACTTTTCCATCTGACATGCGAACTATCTCCGTGTTGTGTGCTGTCGGGCTCCCTGTGTTAACCGCGAGGAGTTAACACAGGGGAGGAGGGATTACATTGCAGCGGCTTTTTCCGCATACGTTGGATTGACGTAAACGCTGTAATCGGGTTGAACCTTAGTGATTTTCTTCTCTTTAAATAGGAAGTTAGACGTGGTGGTCAAGGCTTGCGTTGCTCCGCCTTTTTCGCCACAGCCCAACCATTGACAAGAGGTTTGTTGATCAAAGTCTAGGAACTCATAAAGCGCGAGTGCATTGATGGCGTCTTGAGGTTGACCACCAGCTAACTTGGCGACTGAGATGGCAAGTGGGCTTTGTGCGTTAATGGTTTCTTTTTCCGCTTTGTATTGGTCATCTACCCCTTTTAATGTAGCAAGGAATTTCACCACAAACTCTTCGTTATCTTTGGTAAAGGATTTGTTGGCAATCACCCCGTCGAAGGTTGGGCGGCCCCATGCGCTAAGCTGTTTGGAAGAGATTAATACGTGACCATCTTGTTTGATACGAGCCAGTGCCGGATCCCAAATGAAAGCACCGTCAATATCGCCACGTTCCCAGGCGGCCATAATTGAGTTTGGCTGCATATTGATCAATTTGACATCTTCTTGAGATAGGCCAAATTGTGAAAGGGCGAACAGCATGTGATAGTGCGTGGTGGAGACGAAAGGCACGGCAATGCGTTTGCCTTTGAGATCCGAAGGCGACGTAATGCCACTTTTATCGCTGACCACCAGCGCCTCGGCATCGGCGATGTTTTCCATGATCCAAATCAGTTCAATGTCTAAGCCTTTGCTGGCGGCACTGGCAATCGGACTAGAACCGGCCATAGTGATATCGACAGCGCCCGATGCCATCGCGGTAATCGCTTTCGCACCAGAGTCGAATTTGCGCCATTTGATCTCGTATCCAGTGGCTTTTTCAAACATCTTAGTATCGATGGCATATTTCATCGGGTTGTAAACGCCTTGATAGCCTATGGTCACTTCTTGAGCGGCCAAAGCGGAAAGCGAGGCAAAAGCCGTTGATGCAATTACTAATGATTTAACTAATGTTGATTTTAGGAATTTTCCTGTTTTCATCGTCACATCCTCATTGTGTTGATTTCTTAACCACCTTAAGGCGATTTATAGAGCCAGTGTAGAGCCAAACTGAATCTTTATTGGGCCAAAGTTGCACTAAAACAGTGCCCATATTTGGTGCGAAAAAGATTAATTATTGGAATTCTCACTAATAAACCATCCATTTTCAGAGTGAAGTCATGCCTTAACCCTTGTCCTAGTCTATACCGTCGGCTTTAGCGTATGGTGGCCGCTCATTGCGCGACTTTGGTGTCCATGCATTTATGATGCTAACGGCGAATGTTTTTGTCCTTTCTTATGGATAAGCCATTTTTGGCCTATATGGAAACATGCCATTTGGCAC
>JBFGYW010000049.1:0-18532 GCA_041587235.1 Vibrio sp. | reverse complement strand
GAATGAAAATAACGGCAAAGAAAGCACTCAAAATGGTAAAAATCAAAGGAAGGTGCGTACTTTTTTTGCGTTGAACGAAGCAAATAGCAGAAGCAAACAACATAAAGCCGGCTTGACACAGTTCAATCAAGGAGCTTTCTGAGGTCGTGTGATCCCACTTTACACTGTAAACTCCAATCACCAAGGTGATGAGCAAGGTGGCAAGCAAGGGCAGAAACTGCAGTAAAAACGCGTTTTTGATTGTAACGTTCTTCATGGTATTACCTGATATAAAAAAGATAAAACAATATTAACATTTGACGCAGATCACAAAAAAGAGGTGTTCTGTCAATTGATTGTAGATAAATTCGCATCAATCGACGTTTTTAGCTAGAAGTTAAGTGGCCATCTACACGGGTAACAGGATGGTTGTCTCGCCTTGCAGAGAGAAACGTTCATGCTCATTAACGGATATTTATTGATAAACACTGTGAATGTAACTATTAATATAAATAACAATCGCAACTTAATAAATGAAAGTTTATTAAGTTGCATTGAGAACATTAAATATTATTTCATGCTCATTAAAATATTTATTATCATGTAATAAAAGTTAACCCTAATGAGTCGTGTAAATGAAAAACAATGGTTTATTAAAACAATACAAATTAATCTCAGCTTTATTCTTCGGCTTGGTTTTACCAGGTTGTAGCACTGTACAATCTCATGATCCAGAAAGTAAAAGTTGTATTGTGGGAAACCCCATGCAAGAGAGTGAGTTGTTTTTTGGTTTGAGTCGTCCTGATGGCTCCACTATTTCTGAAAGTGAATGGCAAGCCTTTGTGGATCAAGAAGTGACGCCTCGCTTTACTGCGGGTTTGACCGTAAGCCAAGCCCAAGGGCAATGGTTAGGTAATAATGGCGCTGTGGTAAAAGAGGGCAGTCGGGTTTTGACCTTGATTTACCCAATGCGTGAGGAGCAAAGCCTTCGTGGTGTCGACGAGATACGTGCTTTGTATCAATCTCAATTTGATCAAGAATCTGTGATGAGAGTGGACAGCCATCGCTGCGTTTCTTTCTAGAGTATTTTTGCTCGCCCATCACAAGTACTAGAAAAAAGGTATTTGTGATGGGCAGACTTAACGTTAGTCTAAAGTTTGTTGCTAGTACAACATTTAAATGACTAACCCAACAATGGCTGCTGATAATAAGCTGACTAATGTCGCACCATAAACTAAGCGAAAACCAAACCGAGAGACAAGGTTACCTTGCTGCTCATTAATGCCCTTTATGGCACCAGCGACAATGCCAATAGAGGCAAAATTAGCAAATGACACTAGAAAAACCGATAAAATACCGAGGTTACGAGGTGTGTATTGCGCTGCCAATTCTTTGAGTTGCAACATAGCAACAAATTCATTGGATACCAGTTTGGTTGCCATAATGCTGCCCGCGCTCAGGGTGTTATCACCAGTAATGCCAATGATCCAGGCCAATGGATAAAAAAGATAGCCCATTAACTCCTGAAAGCTGTAACCAAACACGGCGCTAAATACTGCATTGATGGCTGAGAGTAAGGCGATAAAGCCCATCAACATGGCTGCAACGATCATCGCAACTTTGAACCCTGCCAAAATATAATCTCCTAACATTTCAAAGAAGCTTTGTTGTTCATGCAAGTCAGCGAGCTCTGGCTCAGGTTCATCAGTTGCGTCATATGGATTGATAATCGACAGAATGACAAAGGTACTAAATAAATTCAGTATGATGGCGACAACGACGTATTTTGCTTCGATCATCGACATGTAAGCGCCAACGATCGACATCGATACAGTAGACATTGCCGTTGCGGCCATGGTGTACATTCGGCGTGCTGACAAGGTGTGTAATATGCCTTTATAAGCGATAAAGTTTTCCGACTGCCCTAGCATGAGTGAGCTGACAGCATTAAAAGATTCTAACTTGCCCATACCATTGATCTTAGACAGCACGGTTCCGATTAATCGAATGAAAATGGGTAATAGGCGAAAGTGTTGCAAAATCCCAATTAAGGCAGAAATAAAAACAATAGGACAAAGTACGTTAAAGAAAACAAATCCCAACCCTTGTTGGCTCATGTTGCCGAATACAAAGTTAATCCCTTCAGCGGCGAAGGTTAATAGGTGATCAAAAAGATTGGCAATAGCACTGACTACCGTGATACCGACATTCGAATTGAGTAATACCCAAGCGATGACGACTTCGACTAGTAGCAGTTGAACAATAAAACGCGCTTTGACCGATTTTTTTTCATAACTGACAATATAAGACAAACCAAATATCATTATTAATGATAGAATAAAGTGAAAAATTGATGGCATAAATATAATCCTTTCTTACAATCTGATAATAATATCGTTTCTTTTTTTAAAATACGATTATATTTAATATTGAATGGGGTGGAATACGTTGAAATAGGGTGTTAAACAGAAGTAACTCTCTATCTACCTATATGTTGATTCGTTTTTGTGTCATTTTACTGCAACTGAATATTACATTGATGAGTAAGCCACGATTGAGTTATGGAAAGTAAAAAGGGTGAATAGCATTAATAAAAATAAAAAGCCATTCACCCTTTATGACTTAGTCGACTTAAGCTGAAATCAATTGACGATATAGCCAATCTTTTAACACCGCTCGATGGTGTTTTAATCGCTGCATGGCTTCATCAATGATTGGTGAGTCTTTCAGTTCTAGCTTGCGGATTTCCTCATCGATTTGATGGTACTCCTTCGCTTTTTGTGCAAAATTCTGATCCGACTGGTTTAAGGTTTGGATCGTATCCGTTAAATGGGGAAAGTCGTTTAGTAAACAATGGTTTTCGCCTAATATAAATTACCTCTTAGTGAGTAATCGAGCTGTGTTTGCGGTATTACGGGGTTACGTTATTGAATGTCTTGTACTTTCATGACCAAGGCTTCCCAATGGCGTTGGTTCTCGAGATCGTATTCCATGCCTTTGGCATCGGCGGTAGCAAAGCGTTTGATGGCGGGCGTTTTACTGGTGGCTTGATATAACCAGTAGGCTTCCGCTTTTAACGCTTCATCAATGGGCTTATCTATCGACTCATAGACCGCTTGCTTACACGCATTGATGGATTCAGAGGGGAATTGAGCAATGCGTTCGGCTAATGCATCCACGTAGGGGCCAATTTCATCAGCTTCGAGCGCTTTATTGATGGTGCCATAGGCTTCGGCCTCATCGGCGCTAAAGTCTCGAGCACTTAAAGTGATTTCCAGTGCTCTGCCAAGGCCGGTTTGGCGAGCCATACGAGAAGCGCCGCCACCACAAGGCAAAATGCCCATTCCAACTTCCATTTGCATCATTTTGAATTTACCGCGGACGGCAAAGCGCATATCACAAGCCAAAGCAAACTCGTGGCCACCACCACGTGCGACGCCTTCTAGCTTGGCAATCGTGGCTTGGGGCAGCTTACTGAGCCGCTCTAATACAACTTGCAAATCAAGTAACTTCGCATCCTGACGCGCGACGGCTTCGGTTGACATGTCTTTAAGCAAGTTCGTGTCGTAATGACACACCCAAATTTCTGGGTTCGCTGATTGAAAAATAACGACTTTAACACTGCGATCTCTTTCGAGGCGCATAGCGAGCCCCATGAGATCTTCAAGCATCTCTTGCCCTTGTACGTTAACGGGGCCGAAATCAAACGTGACGCGTAATACCGCCCCCGTTTGTTGTGCAGTGAATGTGGTATAACCTTGATAGTTCATGATGAATTCCTTTTGTGTACGGGCTATGGTCTGGCGACACTCTCGGTGCAAATAAAGCCTATCAAGCAATGGTTTTGTTGATAATAAACATTATTAGCTAATCAGTTTCTATAAAAAGTAAACAATGAAGCGGTAAAAGACTGATCAACAAACGGCGAACATTTCGAGCTGTGGAAGTCATTGAGCTTGTAAAAATGTGAACCCAAACAAAAGAAAGTGCTTTCTTAAGTGAGAGCGGTCACTTTTTTTAATCTTTAGGCCTTTTATACTTATTTGCGAAAGCAGTTCTGATAAAACCGACAAAAACCCAAAAGAAAGCGCTTTCAAAAGGTAAGATGAATAAAAAAACCAATAACCCTACAAGTCTCGAGAGGCAAACATGAAAACAAAAAAGACAGCGCTTTCTTTAGTGATTGCGTGCACATCATTGAGTTATGTTCATCCTGGCGTAGCGGCGGTCGATGAAACCTTTGAATTCCACGGTTATTTTCGCTCCGGTACACTATCGTCTAGTACCGACGATTGGGAGCGCTCAACCTGGGCGGGAGTAACGAAAGAAATGGTCGGTCGTCTTGGGGTTGAGGCTGACAACGATTTTAGTATTAATTTTTCTAAAAAGTGGACTCTAGACAGCGGTAAATCGGTCAAAGTGACGGTTGGTGAAGAAGATAATACTGACTCTTACAGTGCTTCGGATTTCCCAGATGCTTATATCGAGTACGAAGGGGTTTTAGACTCAGGCATTTTGTGGGCCGGAAAACGCAGTTATGCCAAAGATGAAAACTACATCTTTATGACCGATTTTTTCTATATCGATTATTCCGGAACCGGGGCGGGTGTTATTGATTATCAAGTCGGTGATGCGAAAGTGGATTTTGCCTACATCGCCAGTGATCGCACCGAAGACGAAGACTATAACCTCACACGGGATCTCGATACCAATAATATTTTACACACGGTGCATTTAGGGGTTGATTGGGGCACCTGGAAACTCGATGGCTCGTTAAAATACATGCACGACAACCAAAGTTATACCTCTGGGACAGACGGTTATTGGGACGATTACAACAGTGTTTGGGTTGAGGCGGTGGATGCCTACTACACTAAATACACAGACCGCGGTGCCGATTTGAGCTTAACTTATTCAAGAGACGATTTTTTCTGGATACCAGGCAATGGTTTTTCCAAGATCATCGCTCAAGGGGGCATCGGCTTGGGGTCTCAGCAATTATTAGGCGGAACCTTGACCACTTATAACGCCTATCGCCCAGGCAGTGTCACTAAAGGGGGCGAGAGCGGCGCGGCGACCATGGCCAATAACTACACGAATGATACCTCCGCGCGTTTGCTGTTCTGGGGTGGGTATTTCTTTGACAACGGCATCAACTTATTCCCGTCAATTCAAGCGCAATACAACGATCACGCAGAAGATAATATTTACGATTATTGGTTCTCAGCCATGGTAAGACCCACTTTCCCTATCAGTGAAAACTTTTATATTCAATCTGAAATCGGTTACGCCTACAAAAACTGGAATGGCGGCTCTTGGTTTGAGAAAAAAATCACCGTTGCGCCGACTGTCGTGATGGGCGTTGGGCAAGGCATCGCGCCAGAAATTCGCTTTGTAGCCAGTTACCTGCCAGAAGCGAACGAAGGTGATGGTGATACCATCGTCGGTATTCAGGCGGATGTCTCATGGTAATCAATGGCCCTTTAACCACGACTTTGGTGAATGAATAATGAAAATCGTAGAAACTGCTCTACACAGTGAGCAAAAATGGCGTGAATACGACGGTGAACCTTTGGTGCCAACGTCGCAATTAGCCGAGAAACGCCATCAACCGATACAACAGGTTTATCTTGATAGTCGTTTTCACTTTCAAACCTGGGAGGGGTTCGGTGGTGCGTTTACCGAATCGGCGGCGCATGTGTTCCACGCCATGCCATCCGAGGTACAAGAAGAGTTGCTAAGCGCTTATTTCGACCCAGTTAAAGGACTTGCCTACAACCGAGGCCGCACCCATATAAACAGCTGTGATTTTTCTCTGCACAATTGGGCGTGTTGCGAGGTTGAAGACCCCGATTTAAATGCGTTTAGCCTAGAGCGAGAGTTGCAAGAAATCATCCCACTTATCTTGCGGGCAGAGCAAGTGGCAAAACAACCATTACCGTTGCTTGCCTCGCCTTGGAGTCCGCCAGAATGGATGAAAACCAATCAGCAGATGAATCACGGCGGCGAACTCAAAGCGGAGTATCGTCAAACATGGGCAAATTATTACTGTAAGTTCATCAGGGCAATGCGCGAGCACGGGGTCACAATTGACGCCATCAGTGTGCAAAATGAACCGGCTGCCACGCAAATTTGGGACTCTTGTTTATACAGTGCCGAAGAAGAAAGAGACTTTGTACGTGATTATCTTGGTCCCACGTTGGTAAAACAGGAACTTGATGATGTCCGACTCATTTTTTGGGATCACAACCGCGCTGAGGCTTTTCACCGCACACAAGTTATGCTCGATGACCCCATTGCCAGTCAATTTGTCTACGGGGTAGGGATACATTGGTATGAAGGTGACAACTACGACAACTTGAGTTTGATTAACCAGCTTTATCCCAATACCGCGATCTGGTTTACCGAAGGGTGTCAAGAGGGCGGCCCGCACATTGGCAGTTGGGAGGTCGCTGAGCGCTATGGTCATTCGATCATCAATGATTTGAATCACGGCACCAGTAGTTGGTGTGATTGGAACTTGTTTTTGGATCAATTTGGCGGGCCGAATCACGTTGGCAATTTGTGCAGCGCTCCGATCCTTTGTGATCTTGATAATCAACAGCCAATTTATAATCCGTCTTACTACTATATTGGCCACTTTTCAAAATTTATTGGCTTAGGAGCCAAACGCGTGGCGGTCGCGACGAGCAGTGATGCACTCGAAGCCACCGCGTTTGAAAACCTCGATGGGCGGTTAATTTTAGTGGTTATGAATCGCTCCAGTGACGCTATGACTTACCGCTTGCAACATGGTGGTCAAGCGCAATATATCGATTTACCCGCACGCGCCATCCAAACCGTAGTGGTCCAAAAAAACAATAAGGATAATGATCATGCATAAATACATTCCATTCGTCAGTGTCATCAGTTGTGCTGGCATGATTGTTGGGTGCGCCGATTCTACGCCTCAAGCAGTGCAAAATAGCCCTGTTGTGAACAGTGTGACAAACCAGCAGCAAGTCCCCATTCAAAAAGGAAAGTGGTCACTGGTATGGCATGATGAATTTAATGGTTCGAAAGTCGATGAAAGTAAATGGCAATTTGAAGAGAATTGTTGGGGCGGTGGGAATGATGAGCAACAATGCTACGTCAAAAATGATCACAATGCCTTCGTTGATCAAGGCGTGCTAACGCTCAGAGCAATAAAACAACAAACCACTGGCCCTGCCACGCCACAAGATTGGCATGAATCGAGCGGAACAAAGACACTGCCTTACTCGTCGGCAAGATTAAGGACCAAAGACCGAGCCGACTGGCAATATGGCCGCTTTGAGGTCAGAGCTAAGATGCCACAGGGGCAGGGCACTTGGCCGGCGGTATGGATGCTCCCCAGTGACTTCGTCTATGGCGGGTGGGCGGCATCCGGTGAAATTGACATTGTTGAAGCCGTTAACCTGCACACGACCTATCAAGATGAAGCGGGTAATATCAGACCGGAAAACCGAGTGCATGGCACACTGCACTACGGAAAAAATTGGCCCAATAATGTTTCATCGGGAACGGAATACACCTTTGGCAACGATGAGATTAACCCTGCCGATGACTTTCACACTTATGCCATCGAGTGGGAAAAAGGCGAAATTCGTTGGTACGTCGATGAGGTACACTACGCGACGCAAACCCAAGCCGGCTGGTGGACCCAATATCAAAATGACCAACAGCAATGGGTCAGTGGCCCAGACGACGCCCCCTTTAATCAAAAATTTCATTTATTGCTCAATTTGGCAATCGGTGGCTCTTGGGCAGGTGAAACCAATGACAAGGGGATCGACCCCAATTTAGAACGCGCCGATATGCAAATTGACTATGTTCGGGTTTATCAGTGCAGTGAAAATACTAAGACAGGCCAAGGCTGTGCAAGCCCGGTTAACCCTGATGCAATACAAAATACAGGGACAACCGAGCCGCCACTGACCAGCGCAAAAGTGATGATTGGCACCGAAAAACTCGAGGTGCTAACACCGTTAGGTATTGCTGATGGCATGGCGTTATCGGGGTGGGACAATCAAAATAATGATCAACGCCAATGGCACGATGGCGAGTTGGATATCCACATCATCAATCAAGGCAATGCGTATATTGGTGCAAGTGATGGTACGCTTGATTTGTCGGGTTTTGCACAAGGCAAACTGGTGATTGAGATGGCTATCGTGAACAACGACGCCGATGGCCTGGCGATCAAATTAGACAGTGGTTGGCCAAATGTTGCTCAAATTGATTTTGATAACAATCAGTTAGCGCCTGTGGGGCAATGGAAACGCTATGAATTTCCCATCGCGTCTTTCAAGTCGCATACCAAGGGGTTTGATTTAGCCAGCATTGTCAATGCGGTGGTATTTGAGCCAATTAATGGCCGAGATATGAAGCTCAAAGTGAGGTCGATTTCCCTAGAGAAATAAATGGCAGGGTGGCTTAGGCCACCCTGGCTTTTTTAAGTGACATATAAGAGCAAAAGACTTGAGTTCGATCGGGGTTTTGATGCAAAAATATGACTTAAGCGGTTGTTAAGGTTATCTTTATCTTTTCGCTTTTGTGGTAATATTTTATATAACGCCAGTCAATAGGTTTGTTTAGGTTGCTATGCATGTCAGCGACGAATAGCCAACTCAGGGATAAAACATTGATAACAATAAAAGAAGTTGCAGAATTAGCCGGTGTTTCTCAGTCAACCGTTTCGCGTGCATTAAACGGTCATCAGTCGGTAAAACCCAGTAATAAAGAAAAAGTATTTGCGGCGATAGAAAAGCTGGGTTACAAACCGAATGCATTCGCTCAAGCGTTGGCATCGAACAAGTCATTCAGTATCGGCATGCTAGTAGGCACTTTAGACGGCCCTTATTACGGCCCTTTAATGCACAACGTTGAAGAGATTGTCCGCGCGCAAAATTATCATTTAATCATCACCAGTGGTTACGAGTCTTATGAGCGTGAGCAAGATTCAATACAGTTTTTGAATGCGAAGAAAGTCGATGGTTTTGTCTTGATCCCCGATATGCTCAGCGATAACGACATTCTCGAGATTGTCGCAACATCGCCCGCAACCGTGGTACTCAATCGCTATATTCCAGAAATTGCAGACAAATGTATCCGTATCGACAATGAACTCGGTGGCTACTTAGCGGTTGATCACTTGGTGAAAAAAGGTCATAAAAAAATAGGCTGTGTGACGGGGCAGTTAAGCAAAGTTGACAGTCGCGAACGCTTGCAAGGGTATCGCAATGCCCTGTCTGCACATGGCATTGAATACAATGCGTCACTTGTCGTTGAAGGACGCTTCGATTATCAAGAAAACGATGAAGCGATAAAGCGGTTATTAAATCGCGATCCCGAAATGTCGGCCATATTTTGCATGAACGATAATATCGCCGTGATGGCCTATAATGTTTGTAAAGACAGAGGGTTAACTGTTGGAGAAGACATCTCGATTATCGGCTTTGACAACAATAATTACAGCCAATACATGTCGCCTCCGCTCACCACGATTAACTTCCCTATCAAAGAAATGGCCATTCAAGGGGCGAAATGCGTGCTAAACAGCTTAATGGGCCGTTCCAATGATGGCATTGATAAAATGCTGCTGCCCACGTTAATCGAGCGTCATTCCGTTAAAGCGCTTTCTTAGTCATTGAAGGCCGCAGAAATAAAACCTTGTTTACGAAGATAACCTCACCAAGGGATAGATTGGTGAGGTTGTTTATTTCCGTCTTTATTTTTAAAGTCATACAATTGCGATTTGTTTGAATATTCCCATTAAAATCAATGATTTAATATGATGATTTTCTCTATTAAATGACGAGCCATCCTGTCGTGTTGATCAAGTTAACACAACTGAATTGATTAATGTGATCCACCTATAGCTTTGCCCTTGTTGTCCTTGCTTCTATGCTTGCCAGTCAC
Organism: Vibrio sp.; assembly: GCA_041587235.1. Taxonomy (GTDB): domain Bacteria; phylum Pseudomonadota; class Gammaproteobacteria; order Enterobacterales; family Vibrionaceae; genus Vibrio. Next base: position 8,614 of record JBFGYW010000049.1, on the reverse strand, counting down.
TAATATCACCAAAAAGAAAGCGCTTTCTTTTTTAGCCAACATAACACAAACGATATAAAAATAATCACATTGACATTCCAATATAAACGAGAAAAGGGTTTGCCATGCACAACAAAACACATATTGCACTCGCCCTTGTAGGGGCCTTCTCTACGGGGGCGATCGCCGAGGTCTCAGAGATACCTCGCGGCGGAAATTTAACGGTGCCCATTATTAATACCGGTTTTGTGGAAAACTACAATCCGTATACGGCAGGGGGCTTATTTGATGGTGTCCTCTACGAGCCGCTGATGTTTTTTAATAACATGACCGGCAAGATGGAATACCGCCTTGCGCAATCGGCCGAGTATTCAAAAGATCTAACACAAATCACCATTACGTTAAAACCCGATTTACACTGGTCAGATGGCTCACCATTAACTGCGCAAGACGTTGCGTTTAGCTATCAGTTAACCAAGGATGTTCCCGCATTTGATGTCAAAGCCATATGGAGCTCTGGCCAACTCAACAGTGTGGAGGCGATGGATGATTCGCGAGTGGTCTTTAAGTTAAACCACCCAGATTCTACCTTTCTGTGGAGCTTAGCCAAATATCATATTGTGCCCAAAACGGTGTGGCAGACCATCCCAACCAAAGATTTGCCCACTTTTACTAACCCTGATCCGGTGGGCAGTGGTCCACTGACAAATATAAAATTTATCAAGCCACAACAGATGCAAATTTGCCGCAACAAGCATTATTATTTGCCGGACCGACCTTATATCGATTGCATCACCTACCGCTCTTACAACGATAACTCTCAGGTCCAACCGGCCTTGATGAAAGGTGAGCTCGATTGGGGCTCTAACTTTATTGCCGATGTTGATCGCACTTATGTGTCTTTGGATCCCAAACATCATCATTACTGGTACCCCGCCAATGATGCTATTCACCTATACGTTAATACCAAACGCAAACCTTTCGATGATGTGCGAGTTAGGCAAGCCCTTTCGATGGCATTAAATCGAGAAGAGATCGTGGATATTGCCGCTTATGGCTACCCAACCGTCAATCACAATGCCGGTGGGATCGGTGAGTTTTATCGACAATACATCGATACCAAGGTCAGTGATAAATACCGCTACTTAACCGAGTATCACCCAGATAAAGCCAATCAATTGTTGGATGAAGCGGGCTATAAAGATTTGGATGGCGATGGCTTTCGCGATTTGCCCAACGGCGAGACGATAGCGTTCGACATCGACGTCGTCAACGGATGGACCGACTGGATACAGGTGGTTCAGATGGTGTCGGAGTATTACCAAGAGATAGGGATTAAAGCCAACATTAAAACAGTGGATTGGTCTGTTTACGATCGCAGCTTAAAAGAAGGGGATTACGCCATGTCGATCAACTGGTCACTGATCGGCAGTAACCCGATAGAAGCTTATCAAGCGTATTATGCTCGATCACAAATTGGCAAAAGTTGGCATGCAGGGCACGGTATCAATGGTGAACAATTCGATCAGTTATTTCATGATTTTGGCCTGACGATTGATCAAGAAAAGCAAGCTTTGATTTTGTCTCAATTGCAAACCATGACCGCAGAGCAGTTGCCTTTTATTCCCTTGTTCTCAAACCCGACTTGGTTTCAATACAGCACAAAAACCTTTGTCGGTTGGCCCAATGCCGATGATGCTTATGTACAGCCAAGCTTTTACGACGGTGGTAATCGCAACTTAATTATCAATCATTTGCACCTTAAGCAATGATGAGTGTGATGGGGGCTTGGTGCAGTTTTGTTGGCGGGCCATGTAACGTGGCTCTGTCATATGGCGGTTCATCAAAGCGCTCAAAGCAAAAGGAAACCAAATTATGAATTTTATTTTGAGAAGGCTCGGCTTTTATTTTACTGCGTTTATGATTGCCATCTCGTTTAACTTTTACCTCCCAAGACTCATGCCTGGCGATCCGATTGAAGCCATGTTCGCTGCGGCTCAGGGTAAAATGGATCTTTCGCAGATGGACGCCGTCAGAGAAATGTATGGTTTTGTCGATGGCTCGTTATTTGAACAATACATCGCGTATCTACACAGCGTTTTTACACTCAATCTCGGTCCCTCGGTGCTGATGTTCCCCATCGATGTGACCACTGTCGTTGGGATGGCATTGCCTTGGACGCTGTTTCTTGCCTTGGGCTCGTTAATTGTGTCGCTGATCATTGGGGTCAGTATTGGTACCTATGCCTCGTATCGACGAGACGGATTATTTGGCCAATGGGTTCCCCCGATATTGGCGTTTATTAGTAACTTTCCTTATATCGTCACGGCGTTATTGTTGTTCTACTTTTTTGGCTTGAAGTTGGAATTATTACCCTTGGCCTACACCTATGATCCCGAAATTGATCCTGGGATGACTTGGGAATTTATTGGCAGTGTGGCCAAACATGCAATTTTACCTATGGGCTCAATGATTGTCGTAGGGATCGCCACTTGGGTCTTTAATATGCGCAATGCGATGATCAATGTTCTTGGTGAAGATTACGTCACCATGGCCGAAGCCAAAGGGTTGAGCTCCTACCGAGTCATGCTTCGCTACGCCGGACGCAACGCGATCTTACCGGTGGCCACAGCGATTGCGATGGCGATCGGCTTTTCCTTTGCCGGCTCGATCATGACGGAAGTGGTGTTTAACTACCAAGGGCTTGGCAATATTTTGCTCAAAGGGATCATGGCAAGGGATTACCCGCTAATACAAGCGATTTTACTTATCTTAGTGACGGCGGTGTTAACGGCGAACCTGATTGCCGACTTGCTGTACGTTTGGCTTGATCCTCGAATTTCTAAGTAGGAACCCTTTATGAGTATTTCACTATCATCTAACACGAGTGACTCCGATATGAAACCGACTTCGCGATGGCGCAGCGCGCTATTGTTCAGCGCTAAGGTCAAAGCGTTTTTCCAAGGTAATTACACCGGCATGATCGGCGGTGGATTGATCACGGTGATTTTACTGTGCGCGTTAGCGGCGCCTTTACTCACTCAATACGATCCCAACAAACGCACGGGACGTCCCCATGTTGCGCCGAATGCGGAGCACGTGTTGGGCACCACGCGCAGTGGACGCGATGTGTTTAGTCAGGTGCTTTACGGCGCGCGAAAAAGCCTATCTGTGGCGTTTTTTGCAGGCTTGATTGCGATGGGTATCGCCGTCGCAGTGGGCATTACCGCCGGTTATCTGGGCGGAAAAACCGATGAGTGGCTCAACTTCCTGACCAATGTGTTTTTGGTTTTTCCACAATTGCCATTGCTTATCGTGTTGGCGGCTTTCTTGGGGCAGGTCGGGTCGATGGTCATTACCGTTCTGCTTGGAATTACCTCATGGCCTTGGGGAGCGCGTGTCATTCGCTCGCAAACCATGGCACTGCGCAACAAAGAATTTATTATCGCCTCTGAAGTGATGGGTGAATCGAAAATACGCATTATTTTAGTCGAAATTTTGCCCAACTTAGTGTCGATCGTGTTCGGTGGCTTTCTTGGTACGGTCATTTACGCCATGGGCGCTGAAGCCGGCCTGGGGATTTTAGGGCTCGGTGATGCCACACAAGTGAGTTGGGGCTCTATGCTGTATTGGGCACAAACGTCTTCATCACTTTATACCGGAGCTTGGTGGGAAATGTTGGTACCGGCGCTGGCCTTGGCGATGACCGGCGGGGCGTTAGCGCTGATTAACATGTCCATCGACCAAATCAGCAACCCTAAACTCAAGACCGGGCCCCATATGAAGTTGTGGGCGCTGCGCAAAAAGGCGGTTGACGCGAAAAGAGGAGCAAAACAATGAGTTTTATAGAGCAAAATGCCTTTCATCCTCAACCGCTGATTAAGGTCCGCGAGTTGTTTGTCGATTACATTACTGAGAGGGGCACGTTTCAAGCGGTAAAAAGCGTGAGTTTTGACATTGGTAAAGGAGAAATATTTGGCTTGGCTGGTGAGTCAGGGTGTGGAAAGAGCACCATTGCGTTTGCCCTGACTCAGTTACATCGACCACCTGCTTTAATCTCACACGGTGAAATCCTCTTTGATCAGCAAGATCTTTTATCTTTGTCACCCCAGGCGCTTAAAGCGATACGTTGGAGCGACATTGCCATGGTCTTTCAAAGTGCGATGAACGCACTCAACCCCGTGATCACCGTCGGGGAGCAGTTTGAAGATGTGATTGTTCGTCACATGGGCAATCAAGTGACCAAAAAAGACATCAAAGCCAGAGCCGAAGAACTATTAGAAATTGTTAATATTCCAAAGTCGCGCCTTAATGATTACCCTCATCAATTTAGTGGTGGTATGCGCCAGCGTTTGGTGATTGCCATTGCGCTCGCCCTCAGCCCACAGCTCATTATTATGGATGAGCCGACCACCGCATTGGACGTTGTAGTACAACGAGAAATACTGCAACAAATTTATCAACTGCGAGCACAATTTGGTTTCTCTGTGTTGTTTATTACCCACGATTTAGCCTTAATGAGCCAATTATGCGATCGCATAGCGGTTATGCGTCATGGAAAAATAGTCGAGGTAAATCAGGCGAGTCAAGTTCGCAATCACCCACAACATCCCTATACCCAAGAGTTATGGGCTTCCTTTCCAAATATTCATCAGGGAAGGCGTTCTAGTATCGATCTTGATCAGGTTTTGGAGGAAATACAATGAGTCAGCAACCTTTTATCTCACTCAATAATGTCGTAAAAACCTTTTCAAGCGGTGGCCCACTCGCCAAAAAAGCGCACTTTCACGCGCTGCAAGGCGTGAGTTTTCATCTCTATACCGGTCGTACCTTGGCCTTAGTCGGTGAATCGGGCTGTGGCAAAAGTACCTGTGCCAAGCTGATCACCAAAGTGCACGCCGCCACCGAAGGGGAAATTTTATTTCAGGGTAAAAATATCAATGATATCAAAGGCCGAAAACAAGAGCTCGCTTATCGAAGCCAGGTGCAGATGGTGTTTCAAGACCCGTTTGGCTCCCTAAACCCGACTCACACCATTCATCATCACCTGGTCAGGCCGTTAAAAATTCACCAAAAGGGCATGGGGGATCGAGCTATCGCAGAAAAAATCCAATCGCTGTTGGACTTGGTTGAGTTGCCGAACGAAGTATTGGAAAAATACCCTCATCAATTGAGTGGAGGCCAGCGGCAGCGAATTAATTTGGCGCGCGCTTTGGCGGTTGGGTCAAAAATGATCTTGGCCGATGAACCGACCTCAATGCTCGATGTGTCGATTCGTTTGAGCATTCTCAATTTGATGCAAAAAATGAAGCGGGAGTTGGGCATTGGCTTTTTGTATATCACCCACGATTTAACCACGGCGCATTACATCGCAGAGGAAACGGCGGTCATGTATCGAGGACAGATTGTGGAGTGGGGAGAGACACAAGAAATATTGAGTAATCCACAGCACCCTTACACCAAGCTGTTAATTTCCGCCGTCCCGGATCCCGATTTGCCATTTTCTCAATTGTTGGCAAGTCAGCCAAATTACGCACAAGCGGCGGAGAAAATACGCTCAGTCAGTGCAAAGTGGCAAAGTGATTTTCGCCAAGTGTCTAAAAATCACTTTGTCAAAGTATGGCAGAGTGTCGCTTGAACCAGGTTCGTTAGCAAAAGTGCCGATAAGAGCCGTTATATAACTAAAAAAACAAGCGTTTAAGAAAGCGCTTTCTTAGGTGGTAATATGGAACATAACAATCAATCTGTATCTGGTGAGTTTGTCGATCTCCACGGCGATCGTTTTTATAAAATTGCCCACGTCGATCAGATGCCCGCGTTTTTTATTAGCTTAGTGTCAGCCAGTGATCACTGGTTGTTTATTTCCTCGACGGGAGGACTGACAGCGGGGAGAATTCGGCCTGAAAATGCGCTCTTTCCCTACCGCTCAGTCGATCATATTCACGAAAATGCCGACAATACCGGTTCAAAAACCATCATCAAAGTCGAACAAGATCAGCAATGGCGTTGTTGGGAACCCTTTAACCCACACCATGATGGTCTTTATTGTGTTGAACGCCATTTGTATAAAAACACCGTAGGCGATCAAATTGTCTTCGAAGAAATCAACCATACGTTAGGCCTGTCTTTTTGCTATCGCTGGTGTACCAGTGAGGCGTTCGGCTTTGTGCGACATGCCACGCTGCGCAACCTCAGTAACGCTGCACTGTCGATTGAACTGCTCGATGGTATTCAAAATCTGTTGCCGGCCGGGGCCCCCTTGGCGGCATTGCAAACGCGCAGTGCATTGGTAGACGCCTATAAATGGAATGAGCGAGTAAACGACAGCTCACTGGCATTATTTTCTATGTACGCGGCTTTAAGTGATAAGGCGGAGCCGGCCGAATCATTAAGAGCGACGACCGTGTTCTCTGTCGGGGTTGAGCAAGGTCCGACGTTACTGTCGAGTACTCAGCTCAAGGCTTTTCGCCAAGGCAAATCGCTCAGCGCAGAGCGGCACACTCGTGGCGTACGCGGGGCGTATTTTGTGACTCAATCGTGTCAATTAGACGCTGGCGACGCTAAGCAGTGGTGGATTGTGGCCGAGATCGATCAAACCCACAGCGACATCGCGGCGCTTGAGCAAACACTGCATGCCACTGACGATTTAGCCGCGCAAATCGCGCTTAGCATTAAAGACAATCAAGACCAGCTCAAAAAGTTAATGTCTGGGGCCGATGCTTGGCAGTTAACCTCACAAGAAACGACCACGGTTCACCACTATGCCAATGTCTTGTTTAATGCCATGCGCGGTGGGATCTTTGCTCAAAACTACGATCTCGACAAAAGTGACTTTCGCCAATGGTGCGGTCAGACCAACCGTGTCTTGGCGAAAAAACATCATCTTTTTCTCGAGAACTTACCCACTGAGTTGACGTCAGTCACCTTGCTTAAAAAAGCGCAACACATCGGTGATAAGCAATTGCAAAGGCTGTGTTACGAATACTTGCCATTAACGTTTGGCCGTCGGCATGGCGACCCAAGCCGGCCGTGGAATCATTATGAGATCAAGGTGCGCAATAAAGCGGGAGAGCGATTATTGTCTTACCAAGGCAATTGGCGCGATATTTTCCAAAACTGGGAAGCGCTGGCACTCAGTTACCCCAATTTTATTGCTTCCTTTATCGCTAAGTTTGTCAATGCATCGACGTTTGATGGCTACAACCCATATCGCATTAGCAAAGACGGTATCGATTGGGAAGTGGTGGATACCGATGACCCATGGAGCAATATTGGCTATTGGGGCGATCATCAAATCATCTACTTACTCAAGTTTCTCGAACTGGCCAATCAATACCACCCAAAGTGGTTACAGCAGGCGTTGATCAATGCTTGTTACAGTTACGCCAACGTTCCGTATCGGATGTGTGGTGTTGAACAATTGTATCAAAACGCCAAAGAGACGATTGAATTTGATCATCAACGCCAAGCGCAGATCGATCAGCGCGTGGCCAGTATGGGCAGTGATGGGCGCTTACTGTTAGATGAGCAGGGTGAGGTCTACTTGGTGAGCTTATTGGAAAAAATCCTCGTTCCCTTGTTGTCTAAACTCAGCAATTTGGTGGTGGATGGTGGCATTTGGCTTAATACCCAAAGACCGGAGTGGAACGATGCCAATAATGCCATTGTTGGCAATGGCCTCTCGATGGTGACTTTGTATTATCTGCGTCGTTATGTCGTGTTTCTACAAAAAATATTGCTCAAACTTCCCGCCGAGGTGTGTCTGTCCACGGAAGTCACCGAATGGCTATTGGCGTTGCAAAACCGCTTTGCCCAGGCCGCGAGCCAATTGGCGCAACGTCCGCTTAACGATACAGAGCGAGGCGAGTTTCTCGAAACACTACAACACATTGCCCACACTTACCGTGCCAAGGTTTATCCGGACGGTTTTTCTGGGCAACGCGCTCTGGAACGAGACGAGATCCTGAGCCTGCTGGATACGAGCCTAGTGGTCATCGATAACAGCATTGCGAACAATAAGCGCGCCGATGGTTTATACCACGCTTACAACATTATTAAGCCAATGGGAAAAAACGTGTCGGTCGAGACACTATACCCCATGTTAGAAGGGCAAGTGGCGGTATTGAGTTCGGGGGCTTTGTCTGCTCAGCAAGCGGTGCAATTGTTAGACCGTCTATTTGACAGCGATTTGTATCGTCCCGATCAACAGAGTTTTATGTTGTATCCAGACCGTCAATTGGCCACGTTCATGGAGAAAAATACCCTTGATGGTGACCTAATTCACACATTGCCTTGGCTAGCGAGAATGGTGGAAGAGCACGATACTCGACTGGTTGAGCGCGATATCAATGGTCAGTATCACTTTAACCCTGATTTCGCCAATGCCGGTGACTGCGCGCGCATGCTAGAGCAAATTGCAAAAGACAATCCGGTGGTGACACAAGCGGATAGAGAAACCGTGTTGGCGTGTTATGAATCGGTCTTTAATCATCGTCAGTTCACGGGGCGTTCAGGCACCATGTTTGGATATGAGGGGCTAGGGTGTATTTACTGGCACATGGTGTCGAAATTGCTCTTGGCGGTTCAAGAAAACTACCTAGCTGCACGGGGAAAAGACGCGCAAAGTACCCAGTGT
>JBFGYW010000048.1:0-18974 GCA_041587235.1 Vibrio sp. | reverse complement strand
TACGATGCTAATTTCCCATTGTCCAAATTGTGCTCCGGTGAGTACCAGTGCTGCGACACAGCCTACGCCGAAGAATATCAGCAGTCCTGTGCCAATAAACTCTGCTAGGCATTCGCCTTTTAAGTTTGTGTGTTCCATGCTTGAGTCCTTGTTTCACGTTATTGGGTATTTGGTGTTATTGGTATTTTTTGCCTAACAATCTCATTCAATAGTGGGCACAAAACCCGATAGCGGCGTTGAGAAAAACAGCTAGAAATGGGGTACATTTCTTCTTTTATATAAAAGAGTGCTTTTTACTCTCGCTATCATTGCCCTTGTTATTGATCAAATTGATAGAGCTTTATGTGTTTCGTTGCTTTATTGTTATTGAAACACGGCTGGAGTGTTACATTTGTTATCGGTTTCGAAAACCATATGAAGATAAAAATGAGCGTTCGAGCATAAAAAACGTTTCGAAACTGATAAAAGTGTTATATAGATCAAATTTTATTGTTGTTTCGCGAAGATAAACGAGGGTGTTTCCGGTTGGTTTTTGACTAGGGGACGAGCAGGAAGTCAGTGGCTATAACGGGGGGCGCTTGGCGGTTCACAAGGGATTTAAGGCAAAAAAAGCGCACCTCAGTGCGCTTAGATTATCGCGATGAATAGCGCGATAACGATCAGTTATTGCTGTGCAGTTCGCTGTTGAGCTCAACCGCAGATTTATTGGTTAAGCATTCGATTTGACCGGTAACTGAATTGCGGCGGAACAGCAAATCTGACTTGCCAGCGAGTTCGCGCGCTTTGACCACCTCAACTTGTTGACCTTTGGCGTCGAGCATACTGACTTTAGAGCCTGCGGTGACATAAAGCCCTGATTCAACGGTGCAGCGATCGCCCAGTGGGAAGCCAAGACCGGCATTGGCACCGAGCAACGAGTTCTCACCGATAGACACCACGACAGTGCCGCCACCAGAAAGGGTGCCCATGATCGAAGCGCCACCGCCGATATCAGAGCCATTGCCAACCACAACACCGGCTGAAATACGGCCTTCAACCATGCTAACGCCTGATGTACCGGCATTAAAGTTGATGAAACCTTCGTGCATGACGGTTGTGCCTTCGCCGACGTGAGCGCCGAGTCGCACACGTGAGGTATCGGCAATACGAACGCCTGCAGGGACCACGTAATCAACCATTTTAGGGAACTTGTCAACGCAATCAACGCTTAGAGTACGTCCTGCGAGACGCGCTGCGATTTGACGGTCAGCCAGCTCTGGCAAATCGATCGGGCCTTCGTTGGTCCAAGCGATGTTGTGTAATAGCCCAAAAATGCCATCGAGCACTGTGCCATGAGGTTTGACTAAGCGATGAGAGATCAATTGCAGCTTCAAAAAGCCTTCAGCGACGCTTTTCGGCTTCTCATCGGTGGCGAGAACCACTAACACCAAAGGCTGTTCAGACTCAGCGGCTTGTTGAGCAAATTGTGCTTGCGCTTCATCGCCGTGTTGGGCAAAAGCACGGGCAAGAGTGTTGGCTTGCTCGGCGCTCACTTCGATCGTTTGGTTGCCTTGTTGGTACTCAAGGATCTCAGTAAGGGCTGCGATAATTCCTTCATTTGGATTGAGCTGAGGATGAGGAAAAAAGGCTTCGATGATTTTTCCATCGCGGTTTTTTGTTGCGCTACCAAAAGCAAGGGCAAAATGATTCATGCTGTGTCTCCGTGTAATCGTATTAGAGGTGACTCTTTATCTGATAGAAATCATCTTAGTCACAGTCGTGCTCGGATAAAAGTGACAAAGCGAATAACGTCAGTTGGCGAATACGAATTGTCTTTTTAGCGATATATAGTTTAGAAAAGAACATTACGTGCTGGCAAAGCTATGTAGCTAGAGCTAGAGCTAGAACTAGGCAGCCGCTTCGCTGTCGTCATTCTCGGTATCAGTATCGGCTTTGGTCGATGGTTTGGCTTTCTTCGGGCTGGGTTTGCGTTTCGCGCCCAAAGCATACAAGACTTCTTCTTTGTTTTTTGCCAAAAACATGGCCAATTCTTCTTGCTGATGTTCGTTGTCGAGCAATTCACTTTGTGCTAGTAAGGTAAACATTTCATCTGCCATATCGAGCATTTTGTCATAGGCGTCGGCTTCAGCTTTAGAGGTAAAGGTCATTTTTTCTTCTCCGTTGCGCTCGACCACGTACTTGACGATTACAGCCATGGTAATTCCTTTGTCTTGAGTTAAAATACTGTCTTTTTATACAGACTGAAGCGGGTTTTGTCCAGTCAAGCTAACGATTGTAAGGTGAGCGACGAAAAAATAGCCGCCAGTTTGAGCAATAAAAATGCACAGTTACTTTAATAACAAGAGGTGATTTATTGCTTGGCCTTTTTTGCCGTTGTTGCGGATTAGCACAATAGTAAGAAAGTCACAAAAGTGCGTAATTTGTCGACATAAAAGCGCAATCGGTTGGCTATAAAGGTTATTTTCTGCAAATTGTGCTAGGCTAATCTGATTGTTTCCAATGAGTTGCTCGCGATGTTTACCCTATATCACTCTAACCAAGTCGACGTGTTAAAGTCCTTAGTGGTCGCCTTAATCAAGCAAGACCCATTACCCGATCCGCTTCGTTCTGAACACATTCTCGTGCAAAGTCCTGGGATGGCGCAGTGGCTGAAAATTGCCTTATCTCAGGAAATGGGCGTGGCCGCCAATTTGTCTTTTTCGCTGCCAGCGAGTTTTATTTGGGACAGCTTTGTCGCTGTGCTTCCCGGTATCCCCAAACAAAGCGCATTTAACAAGCAAGCGATGACGTGGAAACTGATGCACTTGTTACCTCAGTATTTGTCACAAGATGAGTTTGAGCCACTGCGCCACTATTTAAGCGGCGATGACGATGAGAGTAAGCGCTATCAATTGGCAGAGAAAATTGCCGATATTTTCGATGGTTATTTGGTGTATCGCCCCGATTGGATTGCGCGTTGGGAAGTGGGCGACAGGGTCGATGAATTGGGCGAGGAGCAAGAATGGCAAGCGCTATTGTGGCAAGCATTGTGTCAGTATACCCAAGCGTTGGGGCAGTCGTCGTACCACCGCGCCAACTTATACCAAGACTTTATTCAAGCGCTACAAAATCGGCCAACAGCGACATTGCCTACCCGTTTATTCATCTTTGGTATATCTTCTTTGCCGCCTCGTTACTTAGATGCCTTGGAAGCCTTAGGCGAGCATATGGATATCCATTTTATGCTCACCAACCCTTGTCAGTTTTATTGGGGAGAAATCCGCGACCGCCAGTATTTGGCGAGTTTGCAAGCAAAACAACGGCAAAAAGCCCATTTGGCCTTGCCAGTGACCTTGCGCCAACAGCCCGAGTCTTGGCTTAAATTTGATTTAGAGCAGCAAGCTGAGTTACACACCGATGTGGTGGGAAACAGCTTGTTAGCCTCGATGGGCAAAATGGGGCGCGATAACTTGTATTTGTTGTCGCAAATGTCCGTCAATGAGATTGAGGCCTTTGTCGACGTACCAAGAGATAGCTTATTACATCACCTACAAGCCGATATTCTCGCCCTCGAAGAACATCAAGACGACGCTCTGCTATTGACCAGTGAACACAAACAAGTGCTTGCTCAGTGCGATCCTTCATTGAGCTTTCACGCCTGTCATAGTCCAATGCGCGAAGTGGAAGTATTACACGATAATTTGCTGGCGATGTTTGAGCAAAATCCGCAGCTTAAACCGCGTGATGTGATCGTCATGGTGTCTGACATCAATGCCTATAGCCCGGCGATTCAGGCGGTATTTGGCAATGTGCCCAACCACCGCTATATCCCTTTCTCTATCTCTGATCGCAGTCGCGCGCAAGAAAGCCCTGTGTTAGTGGCCTTTTTACAATTGGTGTCTATGCCCAGTAAACGCTGTTTGGCGTCTGAGTTGCTTGAGTTATTGGAAAATCCCGCCATCCTGCGCCGTTTTGAGATCGACGAAAACGAGTTTCATCAGGCTAAGACATGGGTCGAGGAGTCTGGTGTGCGCTGGGGGCTAAATCCAGAGACGGCGGTTGAGTTTGATCTGCCTAGCTACCGGCAAAACACCTGGCAGTTTGGCATCGAGCGAATGCTGATGGGCTACGCAATGGCTGAGGAAAGTATGTTGTCGTTACCCGATGGCGGTGATATTGCACCTTATTCAGAAGTGCAGGGCTTAGCGGCGCAATTGGTCGGTAAGTTGGCGAGTTATTTGACTTTGTTAGCCAAGTATCGCCGCCAATTAGCGCAAACACAAAGCGCGGCTCAATGGCGTGATACCCTGTTGTCAATGCTGGATGATTTCTTTTTCGCCGATCCTCAAGAAGAATTGGCGCTGCAAAGTATTCGCGAGGCGCTCACGCAGTTGGTACAAAGCGTGGATGACGCTCAGTATGGCGGCGGCGTTACCCCGGCCATTGTCCGACAGTTTTTAAGCGACAAGTTAGATAACTCACGGATTAGTCAACGCTTTTTAGCCGGTCAGGTGAACTTTTGTACCCTGATGCCCATGCGCTCTGTGCCATTTGCCGTGGTGTGCTTATTGGGCATGAATGACGGCGCTTACCCACGGCATGTGCCAAGAGAAGGCTTTGATTTGATGAACGCCAGTCACCGGGCAGGGGATCGCTCTCGTCGCGATGATGACCGTTATCTCTTTTTAGAAGCACTGCTGTCTGCTGAGCAGCGCTTATACATCAGTTATATCGGTCACTCGATTCAAGATAACAGTGAGCGTATGCCATCGATTTTGGTGGCAGAGCTTTTGGAATACTTGGCGCAAAACTATTGCTTGGCCGGCGATGAAGCGCTCAGTGTTGATGAATCTGGACAGCGTTTGGTTGAGGCGCTCTGTCATCAACATCCCATGGTGCCTTTTAGCCCAATGGCCTATCAAGGAGAGCACGCCAGTTTTGCCTCGGAATGGCTACCTGTGGTCAATGGTGAAAGGATTTTGACTTCGCCGCAGCATCAAACACTGAGTGATGCGACGTTGGAGATGACTTTTCCCTATGAGCTCGAACTCGCCGAATTACAGCGCTTTTGGCGTTTGCCGGTGCAATACTTCTTTAATCGCCGTCTTAAAGTCTCATTTGAGCACCACGCTGCGTTAACCCAAGATGATGAACCTTTTGCCCTTGATGGTTTATCGGGTTATCAGCTGCGCGAAGCCTTGCTCAAGCAGTATTTAGCGTACCCAGAAAAGCCAAGCACGACATTGGCTGAGGCGGTCAAACGGCAATTTCAAGCGCAAGGTCGTTTGCCGATTGGCGCGTTTGGCGAGTTGGAATTTGAAGCAAACCGAGTACAAATCGATGAATTAGCCGACTATTTACGGCCTTTTTTCGCCGCGCCGTTTGATGAGTTGGAAATCCGCTGGCAAGGCGCATCGCTAAGTGGCCAGCGCACGGTATCCTTGCTCGGCTGGGTCACACAAGTGACTTCTCAGGGACTGCTGCGCTATCGCCCTGGCGCGATACGGCCGCAAGATTTTCTCAGCGCTTGGATCGATCATTTGTCTGTCGCGGTGATGGGACAGTCGCAACCGACCCACTTGATTGGCTATGACAAAAAATCTGGCGTCGTTCATTGGACTTACCCTCGCATCGAACCGCAGCAAGCGGCAACAAGCTTAGCAGAATTGGTCAATATGATGTTTGTAGGCTTGTCTCAGCCCTTGGCGTATTTCCCCAAAACGGCTTGGGCGGCGATTGAAGCTGGGTTTAATAAATCCGGTGATTACAGCAGTGATCTGGAAAAAGCGAGTAAAAAAATGAGTGCGGCCTTTGAGCCGGGGTATATGAGCAGTGGTGAGGGGGAAAACCCCTACATTGCAAGGATATGGCCACAGTGGCAACCTTCACTTGCGCAAGAGGCGCTGTGGGCGGCAGAGCGGGTGTTGTTGTTAGCGCGAACCCAGGTTGAAAAAAATGAGGATAAAAAATAAGTGGCTGGCGTTTTTTTAGAGTAGGGAGCGACTCAACCACTTAACAGAGGGAAAGACTATCTGGTTTTTTCTTTTGTTGTTATCTGAGGTCACCTTAGAGCGAATTGCCGCGCAATACCGTGAATCGGATCGCGTAACTTGGTGATTAATAATTTAAACCTGTTGTTTTTTTAAATTTTTGTAAACTAGATCACAGGATTTTCTGGATTTTATCGGAGGAAACCGGCAGATGTCGACAGTAAATACACTCGATATGATGCGCTTCCCATTACAGGGAACTCGCCTGATTGAAGCGTCGGCGGGTACGGGAAAAACATACACGATTACAGGGCTTTATATTCGACTTCTGCTGGGACATGGCGATGAAGAGACGCGCCATCCCTTGCCTTTGACCGTCGATCAAATCTTGGTGGTTACCTTTACTGAAGCGGCAACCGCGGAACTGAGAGATCGGGTACGGCGACGCATTCACCAAGCGCGTTTGGCGTTTGAGCGTTCGCACAGCGAAGAGGCTTTTTTCACTCAATTGCTGCAAGACATCCCCGATCATCAGAGCGCAGCACAATGGCTGTTGCAAGCAGAGCGACAAATTGATCAGGCGGCGATTTATACCATACACGGCTTTTGCCAAAGGATGCTGGTCGAGAATGCCTTTGAATCGGGCAGTCGCTTTCAAAACGAGTTTATTACCGATGAAAGTCAACTCAAAGCGCAGGTAGTGGCGGATCACTGGCGACAGTCTTTTTACGGCTTATCCGTTGATTTGACCGCGCAAGTTCGTCAGTTGTGGCAAAGCCCCAACGCCTTGCTCAACGACATCGAACGCTATTTGAGCGGCGCGGATATTGAATTGATAGCCCCTTTGGCGGATTTGGATATTGAGCAAATACACAGCGACATTATCCAGCGCATCAACGCGCTCAAGGCACAGTGGTTACAGCACCATGAGGACGTGTTTAAGTGCATTGACCAATCTCAAGTCAGCAAAAAGAGCTACAGTAAAAAATACTTGCCGTTATGGATGCAAAAAGTGCGTTTTTGGGCAGAACAACCGACCAGAGATTATGGGGTGCCCGATGAGTTAAGTCGCTTTTCACAAGCCGTATTGATAGAAAAAACCAACCCGGATGACAAGGCGCCTTGTCATCCCGTTTTTGAGGCGATCGAAGATTTTCTCGCTCAGCCCCTGTCGCTCAAAGCGCCCCTGATGGCTCAAGCTATTTTGGCGTGTCGTCAGCGCTTAGCCGCGGCCAAAAATCGCGACGCCCTGATGTCGTTTGACGATTTGCTCAGTCAATTGGCCGGTGCTTTTTGCCTGGAAGGTGGCGAGCGTTTGGCTGAGCGAATTCGCACTCAGTATCCAGTGGCTTTGATCGATGAGTTTCAAGATACCGACCCATTGCAGTACAGTATTTTTCGCCAGCTTTATTTTGATCATAGCCAATGCGGTTTGTTTATGATTGGCGATCCGAAACAAGCCATTTATGCCTTTCGCGGCGCCGATATTTTTACTTATATCAAAGCGCGCCGAGACGTCAGTCAGCACTACACTCTCACAACCAACTGGCGCTCTTCAACGCAGATGATTGAGGCGAGCAATGCGATGTTTAAGCAATCGCCAGCGCCTTTTCTCTACGATGATGACATTCCTTTTGTCGAGGTCAACAGCAGCCCAAGCGCCGATCACATGCGTTGGTCATTGGCTGGGCAAACGCAACCGGCGATGACCCTTTGGTATGACGATGAGGTGCAAAAGCCCATCAGTAAGAGCGAATATCAACAATCCATGGCCACTTACACCGCTAATGAAATCACTCGCATCCTACAACTGGCCAGCGAGGGGCAGGCCTTTTGTCATCGCGGTGAGCAAGCGCGTCCGATTGAAGCGGGGGACATCGCGGTGTTAGTGCGCACGGCTGCCGAGGGAAGGTTAATTCAGCAAGTGCTTTCGCAACAAGGCGTGGCGAGTGTCTATTTGTCGAATCGCGATAGCGTGTTTAGCAGCGAGGTGGCCAACGAGTTGGTGTTATTGTTACAAGCGGTACTCGCTTGTGAAGATGAAAAGGCCGTTCGCGCTAGCTTAGCCACTCAAATTTTTGCTTTGGATTTAAACGAACTGGACAAACTCAATCGCGATGAACTGGCTTGGGAGGCGGTGAGCCAAGAGTTTCGTCAATATCGAACCCTTTGGCAGCAAAGCGGTGTACAGCCGATGCTGCGCAGCTGGTTGACTCGTCGACAAGTCGCAGAGCGGTTATTGGCCTTGCCCCGCGGCGAACGCGTGTTAACCGATATCATGCACATTAGTGAGTTACTCCAGCAAGCTAGCCAGGAGATTGACAGTGATCACGGCTTGGTGCGTTGGTTGATCCAATCGATCGACAGCGCCCAGTTTAGTAGTGGCCAAGACGAAGCGATTTCGCGTTTGGAGTCGGAGCGCAACTTAGTGCAAATTATCACCATTCACAAATCGAAAGGCCTTGAGTACGACTTGGTCTTTTTGCCATTTTTGTTTAGTTTTCGCAGCGCCAGTGAGGCCAAGTATTACGACCAACAACAAAAGACCACGTTTCTCGACCTGAGTTTGTCTCCTCGCGCGTTAGAGCAGGCCGAGCAAGAGCGCTTGGCAGAAGAGTTGCGTTTGCTTTATGTGGCGATTACGCGCGCGGTCTTTGCTTGCTATATTGGCGCGGCGCCGCTCAAACAAGGCCGCTCTTCCAAAGCGCAAACCAGTGCTCACCAATCGGCAATCGGTTATTTGCTGCAACAAGGCCAAGAAGGAGATTGCCAAGCTTTGTCACAGGCGATCAATCAATACGCGACCCTATGTAACGCGCAAATTAATCCGGGGATAGACGCCATTGCCCCTTTGTCGGTGGTCGACTCTCAACCGCCCACTTTGGATGCACGCCGTTTAACTCGTGGCGTTGATCGAAGCTGGCGAATGACCAGTTACTCCGGTTTGACCCGTTTTGCCAGCCATCGCAGTGGCCTAGATCTACCGATAGACAATGCGGCCTTTGATCTCGATTCCTTCGACGATCGACAAGCCGAGGACAGTGAGCAAGAAGTGTTAAACGTGTTTACCTTTCCTAAGGGAGCCACGCCGGGCACTTTTTTACACAGCGTCTTTGAGCAAATCGATTTTTCTCAAGCGGCAGGCAGTGAGTTTAATCAAGCGGTGATCACGCAATTGCTCGAGCAGGACAACTTAGACTTGGCATGGTTACCGGTACTTATAGAATGGGTTGATCGCGTCTTGAGTGCGCCTCTTGATGGTAAGAGTTTATCGCTTAATCAATTGAGCGCGGAGCAAAAAAAAGTCGAGATGGAGTTTTTACTGCCCATTGAGGTGTTGAACGCCAAGCAATGGCATCATACGACCGGTCAATACGACCCGCTCAGCGCCAGAGCACAAGCACTCGGTTTTGAGCCGGTGCAAGGGATGATCAAAGGCTTTATCGATTTGGTGTTTGAATACCAAGGGCGCTATTACTTACTGGATTGGAAATCTAACTTTCTTGGCGATCAGAGTGACGATTATCAAGGCCCACAATTGGAGCAAGCTATGATTGATCATCGCTACGATGTGCAATATCAAATTTACAGTTTGGCCTTACACCGTTTGTTGGCATCGCGCATACCCGATTACGATATTGACCATCATTTTGGCGGGGTGTTTTACGTCTTTTTGCGCGGGGTGACCGGAGCGCCTCAACAAGGGGTGTATTTTAATCGTCCAGCGAACGACATGCTGTTGGCTCTGGATGCGCAGATCCGTGGGGAGCAATACCACCGATTGCCGACCAATAATGGACAGATGGAGTTAGGGTTATGAAAGAGTGCGATCAACACCATTTAAGACAATGGGTCGAGCGCGGTCATTTGCGCCCGCTCGATGAACAAATGGCCCAGTTTATTGCCCGTCATTGTCACAGTGATTGTTTGCCCTTGTTGGCCGCTATAGCCAGTGCCGAAGTGGGCAAGGGCAACTTGTGTTTGGCTTTACCCGGTGAGTCGCAATCAACACGAGCCTGGTTAATGGCCCTAGGCTGGTATGGCCAAGCACTGCAAGAGGCTCTGACCTGGTTAAGTCGATCAGATTGGCAGCGCGAATTAATCGCATCGCCTTGGGTGGCCAAAAACGGAGAAAGCGTTCCCTTGGTGTTAGAGTCTGGGCGTTTGTATTTACATCGCTATTGGTTTTATCAACGCGAGCTTGCCACTTGGTTGCGCCATCGCTCGGTGCCTTTGGCAACGCCAGATTCGGTGGCGAAGAGTTTGGCGTCGTTATTTGCGCGCGATTATATCCGTTTATGGCAAGCTTGGCAGCGAGATGGCGTGCATTTGGCCGAAGTAGAGCGTCAGCAATGGCTGTGTGATCAGCTCGATATCGTTGCGCCTGAATCACTCAATTGGGCAGCGATCTTTAACCTCTTTGAGCAAGCTCGCCACAGTGATGCGCTGAGCACCTTGGATAATCTCATCCCGCTTTCGGTGTGTTTAAATTGGCAGAAAGTGGCGGCAGGGGTGGCACTTACTCGTCGTTTTACCGTGATTTCCGGTGGTCCTGGGACGGGGAAAACCACCACAGTCACCAAGTTGTTGGCCGCTTTGTTGCAATCGTCTCAGGCCACCGGTCAGCCATTACCCCTGATCAAATTGGTTGCGCCAACCGGTAAAGCGGCCACGCGACTGAGTGAGTCGATTGGCCAAGCGATAGGGCAATTGGCGGTAGAGCCCGAGATTAAGGCGGCGATTCCAACGGTGGCGAGTACCCTGCATCGCTTATTGGGGGCGATTCCCGGCCGAGTGGAATTTCGCCACCACCAAGGTAACCGGTTGCACTTAGATGTCCTTGTGGTTGACGAAGCTTCTATGGTGGATTTAACCCTGATGTATAAACTGGTCAGTGCGTTACCTGAAAAGGCTCAGTTAATTTTACTCGGCGATAAGGATCAATTAGCCTCGGTAGAGGCGGGCGCTATTTTGGGCGATATTTGTCATTTTATCGTTCAGGGCTACAGTGAAAGCCAAGCGCAGCGGTTGACGAGGCTGACGGGCTTTGAGGTGGGCATACACCATCCTTGCCAGGCTAAATCGGCCATTGCTGACAGCTTGTGTATGCTGCAAAAAAGTTATCGCTTTGATGCGCGTTCAGGCATTGGTCAGCTTGCTAAAGCAGTGAACGCCGGCGATAAAGCCAAAGTGAAGCAAGTTATCGAGGCCGATTATCAAGACATTCGCTTTTTCTCATTGAGCAGTGAACACTACAGCCAATGTGTTCGCGAAGTGGCTGAGGGTTACCAACAATACTGCCGCTTGATCGAAAAACCGTCAGCAGGACAGGGCTGGGTACCTAGGGTCAAGCAAGCGCTGTCTGCTTTCAATCAATATCGTTTGCTCTGTGCGCTGCGCGAAGGGGATTTTGGCGTCAGTGGTTTTAATCAACGCATCGAGCGGCGCTTGCGAGCGCAGTCGCTCTTGCCACGCAGTGATGAGCTTTGGTATCACGGCCGCCCGATAATGATCACTCGTAACGATTATGGTTTAGGACTTTACAACGGCGATATTGGTTTGTGTTTGTGGGATTATGACCAGGCGGAGAACGTGCGCTTAAAGGTGTATTTTCAAACCCCAGACGGGGAAATCCAATCGGTGCTGCCAAGTCGAGTACCGAGCCACGAAACCGCGTTTGCGATGACGGTGCACAAGTCTCAGGGCAGTGAATTCGCCCACACTTGGATGGTACTGCCACCGAAAAGCTCACCATTAATGACCCGAGAGTTGGTCTATACCGGGATCACTCGCGCCAAACAAACGCTGACTCTATACGGCCACCTCGATGTATTAAGCCAGGCCATTGTCAGTAAAACACACAGAGAAAGTGGTTTAATCGATAAACTGGCCGGTCATGGTGAGCGATAAGCGATGTGTTGTGATGTTAGTTGGCATCAGCGCTGTGAGAAGCTTGGCGGTTTAGGGGATATCTTGCATACGCGGTGAAAATGAAATCGCCGCGATATTGTAGTGTTGCTGGTAGCGCTTGATCATCTCAGCGACGGTATTATTGATGGGAAACACACAGTGAACCTTCATACCGTCCAACATGTGGTTGTCGGCCATGTCCCAAAAGCTTTGTAGTGAATTACAAACTACGGTTTTGACTTGATTGCTCATATTGCTCAACCTGCATTTGAAGTTAACCCAAGCTTTCCTTGCTCAATGAGCGCTGTAATAAGCGCTCAGTACCATATCTAAAAAACGACGAATTATAGACAAGGCTTTTGTCTGGTCAAGCTTTAAACAGCAAAACGGGATAAAATTCCATAGTTGAGTCTTTGTGTTGCAGTCAGGTGTTAGTTTGTGCCGTCAAGGTGAACATCGAGGGCTAAAATCTTTGATTTGCGCTGAAAGTTGTACAAGCGCTTTTTCGCCATCGGTAATTGTTCGACATCGATTTCTTCAAAGCCTTGTTCTCTGAACCAGTGTAAACTGTGCGTCGTCAAGACAAACAATTGATCGATACCCAGAGATTTTGATCTTTGTTTCATATAGTTTAATAACAAGGCGCCGCGGTTGCCGTCGCGATAATCTGAGTGTATGGCGACACAGGCCATCTCGGCCATTTTTTCTTCGGGGTAGGGATAGAGTGCCGCGCAGCCAATAATTAAGCTGTCTTTCTCTATGATGGTAAATTGATTGATTTCTTGCTCGAGTTGCTCACGAGAGCGACGGACCAAAATACCTTGCTCCTCCAAAGGATGGATGAGGTCAACAATACCACCGATGTCATCAATTTTGGCTTGTCTGAGCTGTTCTGAACTCGCCATGCCAATCTGGGTACCAATACCGTCAAAAGAGAACAGCTCTTGGATCAAAGCTCCGTCAGTTTTATAGCTGATTAAATGACAGCGCGGTGTGCCAGCGCGACAAGCTGTGACGGCGCCTTTTAAAAATCGCAATGTGCCGGTGTCGCGGTTATTGCCCACCGCAGGGTCGGTCAACAGGCGGGCAATGTGTTCATCGGCTTGAGTGGGGAACAGCTCGGCAATGGTATTACCCGCTTCATCGAGTACCCCTTGATTAGAGCAAAAACCAATCAGTTTGTCGGCTTTGAGGCGAATGGCGACCTGGGTGGCCACTTCTTCTGATAGCAGGTTAAAACACTCACCAGTTACAGAGCTTGCCACTGGGCCTAGCAAGACGATTGAACCTTGGTCTAGGCTGCGGTTGATCGCTTCGATATCGAGACGGCGAATGCGGCCGCTGCTGCAATAATCGATGCCATCATCGACCCCAAGGGGTTGGGCTATGACAAAATTACCGCTGACAACCGTGAGCTGATTACCCGCCATCGGCGTGTTGTTGAGGCTCATTGATAAGCGCGCGGTGATCGATAAATGCATTTGCCCCGCCGCTTGCATGACATAAGGCAGCGCTTCTGGCTTAGTGACGCGAATATTTTTGTGGTAAGGGGTCTCGACACCGTGTTTATCAATCAATTCATTGATTTGAGGACGCGCACCGTACACCAGTACGATTTTGATACCAAGACTGTGCAATAAAGCAATATCATTAATAATATTGCTAAAGTTCTTGTCGGCAATGGCTTCACCTCCAATCATGACCACCATGACTTTACCGCGGTGCGCATTGACATAAGGGGTCGATTGGCGAAATCCTTTTACTAGAGCTGTACTGCGAATCTTCAAAATCAAATACCGGTTGTTTATTTATGCTAAAATAATGCCTTTTTATTCAAGCTCTCGCAAGTGTTTTTTCGCCTTTCTCAGCGTGGTTTACCCGGTGGGATCCCCGCGCTTGAGGAGGCCTTTTCGCACAAAGAATCACGGTTTAGGGCGGCGCTAGCGGCGGTGTCAATAATAGCGTTAGATCATCTGGCCGATTGCGTTTATAGTTAATCACAACCTTGATTAATGTTCGCCCTTAACGTTTTTATGTCTGTGACTCGTTGGTTTCGAAAAAATACCACCTCTGAGCGCGCCAATCACCACAAACTTTGGTTAGAGCGCAGTTTGCTACTACTCGCTGTTATTGGTGCGGGTATGACCACTTATTTGTACAAAGGCGCGATTGAGCAACTTCTTGACCCTCCGGTACCATCTGAGCGAATTTACGGCACTTGGGTGGAGCAAAATGTCGCCCCTTATGCCCGCGATGAATTTGAGGTGTCGGCGCTAGGAATAAGCCGGCGTGGCGCTATCTTAACCACTGCGTTTGACTTTGATGGTCAAGTGTTACATTTTCATTATGCGGGGCAAGATTTTCGTTATCGCATTCTCGATAAGGCCTTTAGCCAAATACAACTCGATAGCGAAGATTACTATCAACCGGTATTTTACAAACGCGGGGCGAGTTCACTTTCTTTGCGTTAAGGTGTTGTCAAACGTCAACTTGTTGTCAAAAGCGTGGCGATTGCTCGGCAGCGTTGCTACACTGAACAACAGTATTTGGCTCAATATGATGGAAATCCCAAGTGATTAAACGCCTGTTAACGACTTCTTGCATACTTATTCTTACCGCGTGCACCTCTGCACCTACGCCTGACCGAGGCCAGCAAAACAAAGACGGCGATTTGCCACAGTTGCTGAATAAAACCACTCAGGTGACATCCAATCAGCCGAAAAATCTCAATACGTTTGCGCGTCAAGCTCAGGCGGTGATCGACAACTCACCGCGAATGGCGCAAACTTATAAGCACTTATATATTCAGATTGAACAGTGGATTCAAAAAAGTGGCGATCCGCAAACCTTAGCGGATTACGGCTTGCAAACTGCGCAAGTCGGTGGCAGTGACCACAAAGGCAACGTATTGTTTACTGGATATTTTTCGCCAGTGATTGAACTGCGTCATCAAGCAGATCAAACCTTTAAATATCCGGTATACAAAAAACCGCAATGCTCTGCCAATTGCCCAACCCGTGCGCAAATTTATCAAGGCGCACTAAAGGGCCAAGGCCTGGAGTTGGGTTATGCTGCCAACTTGATTGATCCCTTTATCATGGAAGTTCAAGGCAGCGGTTTTGTGCACTTTGGCGATGATAACACATTGGAATACTTTGCTTATGGCGGCAAAAACAACCGCGCTTATGTTAGTATTGGACGCATTTTGATTGAGCGTGGCGAAGTCGAAAAAGAAAAAATGTCACTCAAAGCGATCAAAGAATGGGTGATGGCACATGATGAAGCGACGGTTCGGGCGCTTTTAGAGCAAAACCCATCTTATGTGTTCTTTGAGCCGCAAAAGGCCGCGCCAGTGCGTGGCACTGCCGGTATTCCCCTTTTGCCGATGGCATCGGTGGCGGGCGATCGCAGTTTGTTTCCAATGGGCACACCGGTATTGGCGGAAGTGCCGTTACTCAACGCCGATGGCACCTTTAGTGGTACCTATCAGTTGCGCGTGTTGATTGTGTTAGACACAGGAGGCGCGGTGAAAAATAGCCATTTAGACCTGTATCACGGCATGGGGGCTCGCGCAGGGATTGAAGCCGGTCATTATCGCCATTTTGGTCGTGTGTGGAAGCTAGGCCTAGACGGTGATAGCACCCAATCACCTTGGACTTTATCGCCAGAAAAGATAAAATAACCCGCTAGACATTGGCAGTAAGAGTGCGTATAAATCGCACTCTTTTTTATTGTCAGCGGGTAATTGCTGGTAAAGATGAAATAGGTGAAAGTGTAATATGCGTGAACTCGATACCCCAGCCTCAGATGGTTATGAGCAGCGATTTGGTGGTACGCGTCGACTTTATGGCAAGGATAATGTCGATATCTTAAGAGCCGCTCACGTGGCTGTGATTGGCATTGGTGGGGTCGGCTCTTGGGCCGCCGAAGCTTTGGCGCGCTCGGGCATTGGTGAAATCACCCTCATCGATATGGACGATGTCTGTATTACCAATACCAACCGCCAGATCCACGCGTTGTCGTCAACCATTGGTGAAAGCAAAATCGAAGCGATGGCAGAACGTATTGCGCAAATTAACCCCGATTGTCAGGTTCACCTCATCGATGACTTTATCAACGCCGATAACCAAGCGGAGTACTTGAGTCGTCAGTATGATTATGTGATTGATGCTATTGATAGCTTATCCGCGAAAGCCTCATTACTGGCGTATTGTCGCAGCAACAAAATCAAGGTGATCACGATTGGTGGGGCGGGCGGTCAAACCGATCCGACTCAAATTCAGGTCGCCGATTTGACCAAAACCATCCAAGATCCGTTGGCGAAAAAGCTCAAAGATCGCTTGCGTCGTCATCACAATTTCCCGACCAATCCGGCGCGAAAATTTGGTATCGAGTGTGTGTTTTCTTCCGAGCAGTTAAAGTACCCACAAGCCGATGGCAGTGTGTGCGCAGCCAAATCCAGTGCCTCTGGCCCTAAACGCATGGATTGTGCGAGTGGCTTCGGTGCGGCTACTGTGGTCACAGCGACGTTTGCTTTTGTTGCTGTGGCGAGAGTCATTGAAAAAATACTGGCCAAATACGGTCACAAGTAAGGCAATCTTTATGAGCAATTCATTACTCAGTGTTTCTCAAGTGATTGATACTATGCAATCGATGCAAGGCTGGGAAGACAAATACCGCCAAGTGATTGTGTGGGGTAAATCACTGCCGGCGATGTCTGAGCAAGACAAACAAGTGAGCTTAGCTGTTGCAGGCTGTGAAAGCCAAGTCTGGCTGACTGTCACTGCGCAAAGCGGTGGCACCTGGTGGATTCAAGCCGATTCGAACGCGCGTATCGTACGCGGGCTTATCTTTGTCATACTCGTCGCTTACCAAGGCAAAAGCAGCGCAGATATTTTAGCCTTTGATACCGAAGCTTACTTTGCGCAATTGGGCTTGCTTTCCCACTTAAGTCCCTCGCGAGGCAATGGTTTACGCGCGATTGTTGAAACGATTCGTCAACAGGTCAGCGGCGCGCACTGACCCCTTTTATTTACTGGCCAGCGCAGCTGTTACATTTCAGGCTAGCCGCCTAATTTGTCGTAGTTGAGCTGCGGGAGTGGCACCATCGGCTGCACGACTTGTTTGGCGTGCGCTTTACCCGAGAGCTGGACAATGATCTCAACGGCAAATTCCAAAGCGCTGCCAGGCCCCTGGCTGGTGATTAATTTATGGTTGATATCGACCGTCACTCGCTTACTGCGCCATTGTGAGCGGGGAATGTCGGCTTCAAAGTCGGGATGAGCGGTCATGATGGCTTTGGAGTAAAGCTGATGAGACTGCAACACAACGGCAGGGGCGGCGCAAATCGCCGCTAACCACTTGCCATCATAAAGGTGCTGTTTGAGCATTTCGATCAGTAAGGTACTGTCTCTAAAACACTCTGCCCCTGCGACGCCTCCGGGCAACACGATGGCGTCAAATTCGTCGTCGGCTACTTGAACCAAAGGACAATCTGCCTGTAAGCCGATACCTCTTGAGCCGGTGATCTGACAACTTGAATCAAAGTTAGCACTGGCAACCACGACCTGGTAACCGGCGCGTACCAGCGTATCGATAACGGTCACCGCTTCGATTTCTTCACTGCCATTGGCAATGGGGACAAGAACGGTGTGACTCATAAAGACTCCAAAGTAAAAGGGTGGCCCGTAAGCTGCTGATAAAGGTGGTGGTGTAAGGAAACGTCCTCACTGTGCTTGGCACGGGATAAAATAAAGCCAGTGATAGAGTCAATTTCCGTGCGGCGCTGATAAAACACATCTTGCTGCATCGATGAATAATTGCTGGCGGTGTTGCGAATGACTTGATGGACGAGTCGTAACATTTCATCGCTTTGCAAAGTTTGATCATTTTGATTGGCGACCTCGCAAGACTCAAACACCAATTTTTCCACTTGAGCAGTCCAGTCAGGTTGCGTTAATAAATCGCCATTGCGACACTGATACAGCGCGGTAAGCGGGTTGATCGCACTATTGACAATCACTTTTTGCCACAACTTGGTTTCGATATCTTCGGCCCAACTCACTGGCGATAGTGCGTGATCAAACACATCAGCGATAAAAGTACACTGTTGGCCTTTATGGTTATAAGCGCCAATGAAAGTGTCACCAAGGCCGGTGTGCTCTAAGGTGTCCGAATGAGGGCGATAGGCACCATGGGTGGTGGTGGCGAGCAAAATAGGCTGCTGAGCAAAGTGTTTGGCGACTCTTTCTGCTGTGCCCATGCCATTGTGGAGTAAAACGATGATGGTTTGCGGCGCAAGTACATCTTGCCAAGCCAGCAGTGCCTGCTCGACCTGCCAAGCCTTGACGGTCACCAGTACCACATCGGCTTGTTGTAACTCAGGTGTCTGTGCCGAGGGGAAGTGATAAGTTTGCCCGTTAAACGTTCGCTGGTACTCGCCAAGCTGTCGCCCCAATAGACTGACGCGATGGCCACTGCGCTGTAAATGACATGCCCACAAGGAGCCAATCGCCCCGGGGCCTAAAATAACAATGTTCATAGTAAATTTGGATGACTGAGTTGGTCCCAACAAGGGGATACATAAGAATAAAGCCTAACACTGAAAGGAAGAATAGGGCAGGGTGAAAAAATACCAGCAATAAAAAATGGCGCCAGAGCGCCATTTTTACGTGGAGTGTGAACTTGGCACACGATTAGAATTTGTAAGTCGCTGCGATGTAATGACTGAAGCCAGTACTTTTCAGACCAAATGCGCCATCTTCGATGCCATAAACATCTTTGTATGCTTTTAGGCCGTAACCAAGGGCATAGCGCTCTGAGTGCCAATACAAACCATTAAACATGGCACCACCAGTCGAAGAGGTTGAATATTCTTCTTTCATGCCAAACTGCCAATCGATGTAACCCTGGTATGACAAGAAGGAGCCATTGTCAAAGAAGTAAAACGGTTTAAACCAGTTAGTGGCTAAGTGGTAACCATTCCAGTCTTTGTTGTTGCCATCGTAGACCCCGTATAGGTTTAAACCAATTTTGCCCAGCCATGGTACTTCAACGTCTGAGCCAAGACCGATTTTTTGATTGTTAGTCCCACCG
>JBFGYW010000047.1:0-19143 GCA_041587235.1 Vibrio sp. | reverse complement strand
TCATCCTATGAGCATTTTGTCTTTTGCCCTCTAAACTGTGTAAGAGGCGCAAAGAGAATCACGTTTGATTCTGACAATAAATATACTACTTAGAAAAATAATTACAATATTATTTACTAAAAAAGATCATAAAGTCCAAAAACACCGCTTATCACTGTAATAAAATTACAATATTGTTTTTATAAGCACATAACCATGGCCTTTGCGCTTGTCATCTTGGCGTGCGACGCTCCTTGGCAAGATTTTGCGCCGGCGACTACCCGACACCGTCGATGAGTGCTACTCTAACCGCCATGCAGTCACCACATCGCACCTTATGTGGATAATAATAACAAGGAGTTTCCATGTCAGAATTTCTCAGTGCCATTCGTCAACGTACCGAAAACCCCATTTGGGATTTTTTCGATCAAATTTCTCGCATTCCCCGTCCTTCCAAGCATGAGCAAGCGCTCGCCAGTTACATTATCAATTGGGCAAGCGAACTAGGGTTAGCGGTTAAACAAGACGCGACCGGAAATCTCTTTATCTCAAAACCTGCGACGCCGGGAATGGAAAACCGCAAAGGCGTAGTACTACAAGCGCATTTGGACATGGTGGCCCAGAAAAATGAAGGCTGTGATCACGACTTTTTCAACGATCCCATTCGCCCCTACATCGATGGCGACTGGGTCAAAGCTCAAGACACGACACTCGGCGCAGACAATGGCATTGGCCTTGCCAGTTGCTTAGCCGTTTTGGCCGACAAAACGATCAAACACGGCCCTCTCGAAGTATTATTGACCGTGGATGAAGAAGCGGGAATGGGCGGTGCCTTTGGCCTAGAAGCGGGCTGGTTAAACGGCGAAATCCTACTGAACACCGACTCAGAACAAGAAGGGGAAGTCTATATGGGCTGTGCCGGTGGCGTTGATGGCGAATTAACACTGCCGTTAGAAAGAGGCGCTTTAAAAAACGGTTATCAAACCTACACTGTTGCCCTAAAAGGTCTGCGCGGCGGTCACTCTGGGGTCAACATTGACGCAGGCAGAGCCAATGCCAACAAGTTAATGGCCCGCTTTCTTCACCAAGCGCAACGCGATTTGGATTTACAACTGATTGAAGTCCACGGCGGGACTCTGCGCAATGCCATTCCTCGTGAAGCTTTTGCCACCCTAGCCCTAGCCGGTGAACAAGTCGAACAACTGGGTCAAGCATTAGAGCACTTTTGCGCGGTGATCACGAAAGAGTATGGGGATATCGAACCCAATGTCACCTACACACTTGATGCCGTACCAAGCACACTCGCCCCCTTGACTCATACCAGCCAAACCAAAGTGATCAACACGTTAAATGCCTGTCCCAACGGCGTCACTAAAATGAGTGAAGAAGTCCCTGGTGTCGTCGAAACGTCACTTAACGTCGGGGTCGTCACTTGTCAGCAAGATAGCGTATCGATTATGTGTCTCGTTCGTTCACTGATCGACTCCGGCCGTGAGTACATTGAACAACAGTTGACGGCCCTTGCTGAGCTGGCTCAGGCGAAGATTGAATTTAGCGGTGCCTACCCAGGTTGGAAGCCAGAACCCGACTCCCCTATCATGGCGATCTTTCGCGATATGTATCAAGAAATCTATGGCCATAAACCCAACATCATGGTGATCCACACAGGGTTAGAATGCGGCTTGTTCAAAGAGCCCTACCCAGAAATGGATATGCTGTCGTTCGGCCCAACGATTCAGTACCCACACTCTCCGGATGAACAAGTACACATTGGGAGTGTTGATTTATACTGGCAGCAAATGCGCGCTTTATTAGCGGCGATTCCCGCGAAATAAACGCCTTTCTTGATAGCAAGATTACGACCTCGATAACTCAAATAACCGTTATCTCGTTGATAACGGTTATTTGTCGTCAGCATCACAAGTCAGATTCGATATTTGCCCTTGATGCTCGTAAAGTGAGCGCACTGAAAACACAGAGGCGCCCATGGCTACTTCACACAAAAAAAACCAACCCATTTCTTTTTTAGGTTCCACTATTTTGGCCGGCGAACGCAAAGCGCTCGAGCTCAATGTCGCCCAACTTTACACCCATACCCCATTATCGATTGCGGTGGAAGTAATCCACGGCCAATACCAGGGCCCGCGATTACTGATCAATGCCGCCATTCACGGTGATGAACTCAATGGCGTGGAAATTGTGCGCCAAGTATTGGCCTTGCTCGATGCCAAAAAACTCAGAGGGACGGTGATCGTCGTGCCTATCGTCAATGTGTTTGGCTTTATCCACAAATCGAGATATCTGCCCGATAGACGCGATCTCAATCGCTGCTTTCCCGGTAGTGAAAAAGGGGCACTGGCGTCTCGTATTGCCCATACTTACTTCACTGAAGTGGTGCAATCTTGTGACTACATTATTGATCTGCATACCGGAGCAATACACAGAACCAACTTACCACAAATTCGCGCCAACTTAACCAACCCAGAAACTCAGCGTATCGCCAAAGCCTTTGCCACTCCGGTGATCATTGATTCAGCGCTGCGCAATGGCTCGATCCGCAGTGAGGCAGAAAAACACAATATCCCTGTATTGACTTATGAAGGCGGCGAAGCTTTGCGTTTTGATCCGCTATCGATCAGTGCCGGTGTATTGGGCGTTCGTCGCGTCCTCAAAGCGCTCGATATGTATCGTGGCAGCCGCAAGCAATTGCCAGATCCGGTGATTGCGACCTCCACCAGCTGGGTACGCGCCATCACCAATGGCATTGTCAGAACCGTGGTTAATTTAGGTGACATGGTTGAAAAAGGCGAACTGCTGGCCTACATCAGTGATCCGCTGGGCCGTGAAGAAACCCCCTTGTTAGCGCCCAATGCCGGTATTGTGATTGGCCAATTAACGTTGCCACTCGTCAATGAGGGAGACGCTCTCTTCCATTTGGCTTACTTTACTTCTCAAGATGGCGATGTAGAACAAAGAGTGGAAGATTACATTGATGAAATCGGTGAGATAGACAGTGCCCCTCTGACCACAGGGCAAATTAGCTTAAAAGAATAACAAAACAAGCCGCTTGCCGCGGCTTGTTTTTTATCGGCTTGGCGCTTCTATAACAGAATCAGCCTGTGTTTGCGTTAACCAATATTCTTACGCGCGTTTTGGAACATACGCATCCAAGCGCTGTTTTCACCCCAACTGTCTGGGTGCCATGAGTTGGCGACTGTTCTAAATACTCGCTCAGGGTGCGGCATCATAATCGTGACACGACCATCTTGAGTGGTTAAACCGGTAATGGCATTCGGCGAGCCATTTGGGTTGTTCGGATATTGTTGCGTTGGTTGACCAAAGTTATCAACGTAACGCATTGCAACCGTACCGGAAGCTTCAAGCGCTTTCAGGTGCTGCGCATCACGAACTTCAACACGTCCTTCACCATGAGAAACGGCGATTGGCATACGAGAGCCAGCCATACCATCAAAGAAGACCGAATCTGACTTCTGTACTTCCACTAGGCTAAAGCGCGCTTCAAAACGCTCTGATTCATTGCGGACAAAGCGCGGCCACAAATCCGCGCCAGGAATAAGATCGCGCAAATTCGACAGCATTTGACAACCATTACACACCCCGAGTGCAAAACTATCGCCACGTTGGAAGAAGCGTTCAAATTGCTCTCTGGCTTGTGGGTTGAAGAGAACCGACTTCGCCCAACCTTCACCCGCACCGAGTACATCGCCGTACGAGAATCCACCACAAGCAACCAGACCTTGGTAATCTTCGAGAACGGCAGCGCCCGTTAAGATATCGCTCATGTGAACGTCGACGGAATCAAAGCCAGCACGAT
Organism: Vibrio sp.; assembly: GCA_041587235.1. Classification (GTDB taxonomy): domain Bacteria; phylum Pseudomonadota; class Gammaproteobacteria; order Enterobacterales; family Vibrionaceae; genus Vibrio. Next base: position 15,329 of record JBFGYW010000047.1, on the reverse strand, counting down.
CGAACGCTGCGGCCATTTCCACGTGAGAGTTGACCCCTTGTTCACGTAAAACCGCCATTTTAGGGCGAGCGCCCTTCGCGATGTAAGGTGCTGCAACGTCTTCGTGGACATCAAAGCTCAGCGCAACATTCAGGCCAGGATCGTTGTCGGCTTGTTTACCGGCAAACTCTTGGTCAGCGCACCCAGGGTTGTCGCGTAGGGCTTGCATTTTATGGGTTGTTTCAGCCCAAATGGTACGCAGTTGCAGACGAGAACGTTCGACAACGTTTTGTTCACCAGAGCGAATGATAAAGCGATCGTCCGCCGTCACGGTACCGAGGACATGACTGCATTGCGCCAAGCCAAACTGAGCCAGTACGCCTTGTACTTTATCCAAGTCTTGCGCTTTGATTTGAATCACTGCGCCAAGTTCTTCGTTAAATAACGCCGCCAAAATATCCTCGCCAAGCGTTTGAATATCGACGTCGAGACCACAATGACCGGCAAACGCCATTTCTGCCAAGGTGACGAGCAAACCACCATCGCCTTTATCGTGATAAGCAATCAAAGACTCATCGCGAACCAGTTGCTGCATGGCATTAAAGAAGCCTTTTAACAACTCAGGGCTGTCAACATCAGCAGGCTTATCCCCTAACTGTTTGTAAACCTGAGCCAGAGCGGTCGCGCCAAGACGGTTTTTGCCTTGACCTAAATCGATGGCTAATAAACGGGTCTCGCCAAGATCGGTACGCAGCTGAGGCGTAATGGTTTTTCTTACGTCTTCAACACGGGCAAAAGCGGTAATCACCAAAGACAATGGCGAAGTCACCGATTTGTCTTGGCCATCTTCTTGCCACTGCGTCTTCATCGACATGGAGTCTTTACCGACCGGAATGGTTAAGCCAAGAGCAGGACACAATTCTTCGCCCACCGCTTTTACCGCTTCATAAAGACCGGCATCTTCGCCTGGGTGGCCAGCTGGCGACATCCAGTTGGCCGATAGTTTGATATGAGATAGGCTACCGATATCAGTAGCAGCGATATTGGTTAGCGACTCTGCCACAGCCAAACGCGCTGAAGCGCCAAAGTCAAGTAATGCAACTGGGGTTCTCTCACCCATCGACATCGCTTCACCGTGATAGGTATCATAGCTCGCCGCTGTTACCGCGCAGTTTGCAACCGGGATCTGCCATGGGCCAACCATTTGATCTCGTGCCACCAAACCGGTTACCGAGCGGTCACCAATGGTGATCAAGAAGGTTTTTTCTGCTACTGCAGGCAAACGCAAAACGCGATCAATCGCTTGATCGATTTCAATACCATCGCGAACAAGAGACTGTCCTTCCACTTTCACTGTCGTCGCTTCTCGCGACATTTTCGGTGGTTTGCCAAGTAAGATATCCATCGGCATATCAATTGGCGTGTTGTCAAAGTGAGAATCTTCTAAGGTCAGGTGACGCTCTTCTGTCGCTTCACCGACCACAGCAAACGGTGCACGCTCACGATGACAAATCGCTTCAAAGGTTGCCATGTGCTCGGTCGACACCGCCAAAACGTAACGCTCTTGTGATTCATTACACCAAATGGCTAATGGGCTCATGCCTGGCTCATCATTTGGCACATCGCGCAATTGGAATTGACCGCCGCGTTCGCCGTCATTGACGAGCTCTGGTAGCGCATTAGAGATCCCGCCAGCGCCCACATCGTGGATAAAGGCAATCGGGTTTTGATCACCAAGTTGCCAGCAGCGATCGATCACCTCTTGACAACGGCGTTCCATTTCAGGGTTTTCGCGTTGTACCGAGGCAAAATCAAGATCTTCAGACGATTGACCTGACGCCATTGACGATGCCGCGCCGCCACCTAAGCCGATGTTCATCGCCGGGCCACCGAGGACAATCAATTTAGCCCCAACAGGGATCTCTTTTTTCTCGACGTGCTCTTCGCGGATGTTGCCCATACCACCGGCAATCATGATCGGCTTGTGGTAACCACGTACTTCTTCACCGCCGTGTGAGGTGACTTTTTCTTCATAGGTACGGAAGTAGCCCAACAAGTTAGGTCGACCAAATTCATTGTTAAATGCCGCGCCGCCCAATGGGCCTTCAAGCATAATGTCTAACGCGTTAACAATGCGGCTTGGTTTGCCAAAATCGCTTTCCCATGGTTGAACAAAGCCTGGGATACGCAAATTCGACACAGAAAAACCGACCAAGCCCGCTTTTGGTTTACCACCGATGCCGGTTGCACCTTCATCGCGTATCTCACCACCGCTGCCGGTTGACGCACCAGGCCAAGGTGAAATTGCCGTTGGGTGGTTATGCGTTTCCACCTTCATCAAAATATGGGCATTTTCGTGATGGTATTGGTACTGGCGTGAGTTTGGATCGGGGAAGAAACGACCGACTTCAGAGCCAGTCATAACAGCGGCATTGTCTTTATAGGCCGACAATACGTGTTCGGGGTTTTTCTCGAACGTGTTTTTGATCATTTTAAACAGAGATTTCTCTTGTTTAACCCCGTCAATGGTCCAGTCGGCATTAAAGATTTTGTGACGACAGTGCTCAGAGTTCGCTTGAGCAAACATCATCAATTCGATGTCATTGGGATTGCGGCCCAGTTTGGTAAAGTTTTCAACTAAGTAATCAATTTCATCGTCAGCCAAAGCCAGGCCAAGGGAAACGTTTGCTTCTTCCAGCGCCTTTTTGCCACCAGATAAGATATCAACCGCCGTCATTTCAGCTGGCTCTGCGTGGTGGAACAGCTGCGCGGCTTGATCGAGCTGCTCAAACACCGTTTCCATCATGCGATCGTGAATCAGTGCTGACAGTTGCTTGGTTTGCGCCTCTGTCAAAGGCGTCTCGCTTTGAACGTAGTAAGCACAGCCGCGTTCAAGACGAGCAATCGATGACAAACCACAGTTATGAGCAATATCTGTCGCTTTTGAAGACCATGGTGAAATCGTGCCTGGACGCGGCGTCACCAGTAGTAATAACCCTTTTGGCTCGTGCTCTTCAATGGTCGGCCCATAGGTCAACAGTTGCTGTAACGTTTCTAATTCTGATGCAGACAACTCAGCAGTGAGATCGGCAAAATGAACAAACTCAGCATAAATATCACTGATGGGTAAGGCATGTTCGCGGCACAAGTCGAGTAGTTTGTTGGTGCGAAATTCGGAAAGAGCGGGGGAACCACGCAAAATTCTCATATGCTTAGGTCTCTTCTGACAGATGAATTAAGAAAAAATTGATTTAAATTCATTAACTTAAAACTACCAAATATAAATTCAAATCAATTTAATCTCTCAGTTCGGCTGCATTATAAAGGATTTATTTTTGTGATGTAACACCGAAAGCAACCGTTTGCGCGATTTTTTTACCTTTTTTGAAAATAAATTCAGTCTCGTCATGTCTTCCTGATATCATGTCAACGCTTTGCCTAATCGCCAGGCTTTGATATAACAATAAATAAACCTTTACTTGGATTTTTCATGCTTCGACTACCCACAGCTTTCATTCGTCACTTTCTCATGTGCATCGCCTTGCTCTTACTCGCAGGCTGCCAAATAGAATCGCAACCGAAAAGCGACCTAGAAAAAATTCAACAACGAGGCGTGTTAAGAGTCGGAACCCTGAATAACCAACTGTCTTATTACATTGGCCCTGAAGGTCCAACCGGGTTGGATTATGAGTTAGCGCAAGCACTGGCCAAACAGCTCGGGGTTCGCATCGAAATCAAACCCGCCTATCGATTGGCTGAGCTGTTTCCTGCGCTGCAAAAAGGCGAAATAGACCTGATTGCCACAGGCCTCAATCAAGAAAGCGCAAATGCTGAAGGGTTCCACCCTGGCCCAACCTATTACTATGTCAGCCAGCAAGTTATCTACAAAAAGGGGCACAAGCGCCCGCGCAACCTCAAACAGTTGGTCGAATACCAACAACAGCACGTCGACAATATCGCCACCAACAACCCAGAATTAGCCAAACAAAGTACCTTAAAGGTGGTGGCCAACTCGTCTTTTGTCGATACGTTAAAACAGCAGCAGCAAAGCCAGCCCGAGCTCGCTTTTCGCGCGGTAACCAATGCCGACAGTCAAGACTTATTGCAACAAGTCTCGTCCGGCGATCTGCCCTTTACCGTGGTAGACTCGATTGAGCTGTCCCTCGCACAGCGCCTCTATCCTGATTTGGCCACCGCGTTTGAACTCACCGAAGATCAGCCAGTTTCTTGGTATTTAAGACGCTCCGAAGATGAAAGCTTGTACGCGCTATTGATCGAGTTTTTCGGTCAACTCCAGCAATCGGGACAATTGGCGAATTTAGAAGAAAAATACCTTGGCCACATTGGTTCTTTTGATTATGTCGATACCCGGGCTTTTATTCGCGCTTTAGACAACACTCTGCCAAAATGGGAACCGCTGTTTAAAAAGTATTCCGAAGAATTTGACTGGCGTTTGATCGCCGCCATTTCCTATCAAGAATCTCATTGGCGGCCGAAAGCAAAATCCCCCACCGGTGTCAGAGGCATGATGATGCTGACCTTGCCGACCGCGCGCAGCGTTGGCGTCACAGACAGACTCGACCCCGAACAATCGATTCGCGGGGGGGTCGCCTATTTCCGACGGATAATTGCCCGCATTCCGGACTCAATTGAGCAACATGAAAAGTTTTGGTTTGCTTTAGCCTCATACAATATCGGTTATGGGCATATGATGGACGCCAGACGCTTAACAGAACGCCAAGGTGGCAATCCCAATGAATGGGGTGATGTCAAAGAAAGGTTGCCACAGCTGCGTAAAAAACAGTACTACACCCAAACTCGCTATGGGTATGCCCGTGGTGATGAAGCGCTAAATTACGTGGAAAACATTCGCCGTTACTATCAAAGTATTGTTGGCCATGTCGATCAACATCCAAGTTTAGAAAACAATACGAACTTTGACGATATCGCAGTCATTCCCGATCTCACCGATGACGATGATGCATCGAGTGAAGCGCTCAGTGCAGAACAAGATCCAGATGCGCAACAGGAAGAGGCACAATCAGCAGATAACGATGGTGATTCCGCAAGTGCACCTAATGAGGACGACCTCGATGGCAGTGACAATGATGACAGTCGCGACGTTCAACGCTCTAGCTCATCGGCAGAGTCAAAATCAGAGTAACGATAAAGCGGAAACCGACCAAGCGTCGGCATGGCGCTTGGATATCATAAGTTGCCTATTTTTTATAAGCCGATTATAATTCTGCGCTTGAACAAAATTTAAGGGCAATCCTGGTGACAAATCAACGTCATCCCATAGATGATTGTCCCTTTGGTTATCGTGTTCAACAAACCTTGGTGATTCCCTGCTGACTCACACAGCAGTTTCTAAGAACGCCAATAACTCATCATTCTCCTTACTTATCTCTGTCACATTAGAGCACTACTCTATGACAGCCAAAAAGGATTTGAGTTATACCGAATACCAATCTAACTAAATAGCTGGTCACCCTAGCTGGTTAAAAAACTCGATAGCATCGTTAAGAAAATAACTTGTAGAACAACTACTAACTGTCTTTTCTTGCCTTGTTCTCAAGCTTTTTCTCTGCGCTATCATTGATCAAATACTTAATTAGATTGGTATAAATCACAGCACGTACAATGATATAGCTTGTCCTTTGGCCGCGGTCCGTTGGTATTTCGCCATCGAACGGCTCATTGCAATTGCTGTGGACGGATTTAAGCGCATCAGCGCATTGATATCAAATGGACATCTAACAGTAAAAACCCAGAGTAAAGGTGATGCCTCATCCACTGGGATGAATGATTTGGGGAGAAAAACCATGCGTAAAAGACGCTCCGTAAAGCGACTCAACAATATTGTCGCAGCTAACCGCAGAAAGCGTAAATTTTCGAATATGAAAAAGAAAATCAGTGCACGGCACCGAATTTTCGTACAAGTCCTATCGAACTAATGTCGATAACTGCAAAAAGCTAGGGATCCCCCTAGCTTTTTGGCATTTGAAAGTCGGTGAGTTTTGCTTGCTGCTTTTGTTGTTTTATCTCTTTTCGACGCCGTTTAAAAAAGTTTTGCAATAATGATTTACATTGTTCTTCTAGCAGTCCGCCTTCCACTTGTGCGTAGTGAAATGCCGCCGGGCTGTTAAACACATCGATTACAGTCCCCGCCGCCCCCGCTTTTAAATCCGGTGCCCCGTACACAATTCGAGACACTCGAGCATGCAATAACGCGCCTGCACACATAGGACAAGGCTCCAACGTGACGTATAACGTCGTATCTAACAAACGATAATTATCAAGTGCCTGACCCGCTTGGCGCAAGGTATTGACCTCGGCATGAGCACAAGGATCGCATAGGCCGATCGACTGATTATACCCTGTGGCAATCACTTGCTGATCTTTGACCAAAACGGCGCCAATCGGCACTTCACCTTGCTGTTCAGCTTGGCGGGCTAACTCGATCGCCATTTGCATGTAGTGTTGATCTAAGTCCGTAAAACGCGGTTCGCTCTTGGGCGGTTGAGAAGAAGATTCCTGCATGATGACCTCATCTGATAACAGCCGCTAGGATACCGAACCTGTGTCCAATCACCAATATGTTGCCAAGATAAATTCTTCACTCTTTGGCCATTAATCTAAGCTCTGACTTTCCATCCAGTTTAACGGCGCCGTATCCTCGGCGAAATGGTGAAATCCGGTTTGAATATCCAATTGATGGGTTTGACCACGTTCTGTTTGCCAGTGGATATTTAAGCCAAGCTCGACTCCCTGCTCGGCGCGCTCGGTGACCGTTTGCTGCCAATACACAGTGTGATTTTGCCCTCCTTGCCAATGCCCCGAAAAAGAAGACAAAGCGTTCCCTTGAAAAAATAGCAGCGATTGCTCTGTTAAATGCGCTTGGGCCCATTTTAATACGTGTGATTTTTGCGCCACTGTGTGTTGGTAATAGACATTATGGCTCCACCCCAGCCAAATGACGGTACTAAAGAGGCTCAATACCATTAATGCCACACAGGGCTCTAACAGACTAAATCCCAACCGTCGACGAACGGTATGATCCATATGGCCTCCTGAACATCACATTTCCCCACTCTGCATTATCGACCTTAGTCGCCTGAATTCGGCCCTGGCCAGAGAGATACACAGCCGCATTGGGTGCACTGAAAAAGAGGTTGCCGCGCCAAAGCCAATCACCAAAGGCCAAAAAATGAGGGGGGAGTATTTCAGTTTCAAAAAGATTGACGACGTCACTCACCTGCTGTTTTGCCCAGGTAGAGGCTTGCCAATGTGAATCTTGCGTGGTCACTAACGCAGCGTGCATTTGACAGTGATCGCACACCAGTGTCCCATTGTGCAGCCAAAAAACGATGCCTTGCTCTGCGACAACACCGTCAGACAAAATACAATCGCCCCGCCATGCAAAATAGCGCTTACCTGTGGTGATACCTTGCTCTAACCAAGCTTGACAAGTGTGCGCCTGTGCATTGTCACTCACTTGACCAAGTGTGCTCCAATCTGCTTTACGCCAAAAATCTTGTTGCGCTTGTTGAAAACTTAAACCGGCGAAAAAATCGCGTAACGCGTTATCCACATTTGATTGATTGACAAAACTCGACACTTGTAACCATTGCGCAGTATCTGGCGCTTGTTGAGATTGCTCATTGAGTGGTTCGCTTGCCATAGACGTTTCTAGTGGACACTCGATACTGCCCGCGGCATATTGCCCGCTCAAATGTCCGTCATAAAAAAGGGATGATTGGGCAGAAACTTGCCATGGCGCTTGACTCACCACGCCTTGACACTGCCCGTGTTGGGCATCAGGCTCAAGGCTTAACTGACCATCTAAGATCAAATTTGAACGAGTGGCCATCGCCCATTGCGCCTTGCGCGGAACAATCATCAGATGTTGAATGATGTCGGTGTGACCGCGCTTGATGAGTAGCCGTTCTGGGTAATCAAGCCAACGCACTTGGGCGCGGTCATCACAGCCAGACAAGGGCGTCTGCGGATCAATCACCACTTGATCTAACAGGGTTTGATAGACGCAATTAACATCGTCCAATAAACGCCACTCATTGATTTCCCTTTCTTGTTGCAGGTGAACAAGTCTTGTCATTTGCCATTGCTCACTGATGAGCTGTAGGTAATATTGACTTAATACTAAGGTGATCACACTCACCAAAATCAATGAAATAAATCCCGATTGCTGGCGATAAGAGCCGCCGTACCTAGATAAGGTAAAAGCCTTGGTCTTCATACGACATCGAATGGCGCTGATTGTCATTGCACCTCCCTCAAGTACGGCTTTCTCAGGTAACCTTGTTTCAGATTCTTTTTGTTTCAGGTTCTGTTTTTTAATACCTTGTTTTTCTGGGAATAAGTTACACACCTTGCTACCCTCCTTGAGCCAAACCCAAAAGGCGATTGTTGACCAGCACGGTGCGTTCGCTGCTATAAGAAACCTGAGGCCGCTTAACGAAAGAAGCGGTCAATGAAAGGCGCAATACAAGCCGTGTCACATCAAGCTGGGTAGACGCAATCAAAGACACCTGTAACTCACTCACTTGGATAAGTCCCGGGTCCCAAACTTGATAGCATGGCGCGAGAGGCTCTTCACTATGAGGCTCCCCGATCGCTTGGCGCCACTCACACAGTCTTAGTTGCTTGCCTTGTTGTTGATAACGAATAAACTGCTGCCATGCATTCGTCCCGTCTGTCACCTGAAAGAATAAGGTGATTTGTTTGCCCTCTTCGTCAATGTCAATTGGCCACCGCTCTGCCGCGGCCGCTGACCATTGGATTTGGGCACCGGCCTGTGAGATATCATTAGCCATAAGCCTAACTTGCTTATCGAGTAGATGTTGCAACTGCTGGGCTTGCGATTGGCTGTGCATTGTTTGACGCAGGGTGATAAAAAAACCGCTGGCCAGCAGCATGACCAAAGCAGAAACCAGCATGGTGAACAATATCTCCATCAAGCTAAAACCGTGCTGCGCAGAAATGGTCGCCGTTTTGTGTTGACTGTGTGCAAAGCCTATTTGATGACGGCAAGTTTGCTTTGCTGTAAGCATGAAGCTAACCACACCAATCCAAACCGTAATTGTCGGCCAACTCAGTCGCACATTGGCGAATGCGGCCTGAATGCATCGAAAGCACCGTTTTGATCGCTGATTCACGACCAGGAACTCTTAGCGAAAGATGGCCGGAAATCGGTTGACCACGGCGGGCAAGAAACTTGATGCTGGCATAAGGGTAGTTATGAAAAAGCTCCAGCCCACTGGCCTGAGAAGAGCGAAATTGCCCCCAGATGGTGGCCAACGCATCGACTGGAGCTTGTTCTGAGTCAGATAAGGTCAGTTGCCATTGTGTATGCCAGGTCGATGCGGGATGGCTAAAGTGGAGCCACATCGGCTTGCCCAAGGTCTGAGTTAAAGACTGACTGTGCTGTAAAAACGCGTAGAGCGACTGACTTTCAGCGCTCAGGGTTTCGCGCTCTGTTATGGCTTGGCTAGACGGCCAAGACAATGTACTGATCAGTGTCAATAAACACACACTGGTCAACACTTCCACCAAACTAAAACCTTTTACCTGACGCATAACATGCCCTTGCCAATTGATGTTCTCATTGATACGACTCGGTTACTGCACCGTGCTCACTGCCCTTCGACCATGACAACGAGGCATCGATTCTGCCGTGTGAAGTCGCTAAATTACACCGCTTGTTTAACGCGGCTCAGTAGAGTGTAAAAGTGTGGCGTAAAATAGAACATGGCCCAATGACCAAAGTCTGCCATGGCGAGGCAACAAATCATGTATCAATGACATGATTAGGGATGAGAAACTGTGATCGGCGCCAGACAAGCTCGCAGAAGAAGGCGTGTATCGGCGCATTGATGGTGAGTGATGACGGTAGGAAAAGGAAAGACAGATAAAAAAACAGCCTGCAAAAGGGCAGGCTGCTGAGAGAGGTGACGCTTTCTTAATTTAACTGGTTAAATCATCAAAGAACTTTTTCACACCTTGGAAAAAACCTTCCGATTTAGGCTTGTGCTTATGGCCTGAATCACCACCACAAGACTCGTCAAATTCGCGCAATAGCTCTTTTTGTTTGGTGCTAAGCTTAACCGGTGTTTCAACCACAAGCTTAACAATCAAATCACCGACACCAGCGCCGCGCACATTTTGTACCCCTTTACCACGCATGCGGAACATGCGACCGGTTTGAGTTTCTTCCGGTACTTTTAAGCTGACTCGGCCATCCAATGTCGGGACTTCGACTTCGCCGCCCAAGGCCGCCATTGCAAAGCTGATCGGCACCTCACAGTGTAGGTTGTTGCCGTCGCGCTCAAAGATGTGGTGTTCTTTGACATGCACTTGCACGTAAAGATCGCCTGCCGGTGCGCCCATTTCTCCCGCTTCACCTTCGTTGTTCAAACGAATGCGATCACCCGTGTCGACACCCGCTGGAATCTTCACATTGAGCGTTTTCGTTTCTTGTTTGCGACCTTGACCATGGCAAGAATTACATGGGTCTTTAATGATCTTACCTTTACCATTACAGGTAGGACAGGTTTGTTGCACAGCAAAGAAACCTTGACGCATCTGCACTTGGCCGTGGCCATGACAAGTCCCACACGTTTCCGGTGTTGAGCCTTTTTTCGCGCCGCTGCCATCACAAGTATTACAATGAACCATAGTCGGAACGCGGATTTCTTTCGACACGCCGCGCACCGCTTCTTCTAAGGTCAATTCCATATTGTAGCGAAGATCGGCACCGCGCTGTGCTCGCGCTTGACCGCCACCGCGTCGACCACCGCCGAAAATATCACCAAAGACATCGCCGAAAATATCGCCAAAGTCTGCGCCGCCGCCACCGAAGCCGCCGCCGCCATAACCGCCTTGGCCTTGCTCAAATGCAGCATGACCGTATTGGTCGTACGCCGCTTTTTTCTGAGCATCGGTTAGAATTTCGTACGCTTCTTTTACTTCTTTAAACTTATCCGCCGCTTCTTTGTCACCTGGGTTTCTATCCGGGTGGAACTTCATTGCCAGACGCTTATACGCCTTTTTAATGTCGCGCTCAGAGGCGTCTCGGCTTACGCCTAATACTTCGTAAAAATCACGTTTTGACATAGTTTCAGTCACCAATTGCTACTTCTAACGGCAGTTTACCGCTGTGTGGTTTATATCATTCTAAGCAAACTGATCAGAGTCTCTTAATCCGTTTGCTTAGAGCGATATTGTGGACAAATAGACGGGCGTAAGAGTTACCCCAAACGCCCGTTAACGAAGAAAAATATCATGTTTTCGGCAAAGATTCGCTTTGCCTACTCACCGAACTTATTTTTTATCGTCTTTTACTTCTTCGAACTCAGCGTCAACAACGTCGTCGTCAGCTTTGTTTTGCTCGCCTTGAGCGCTTGCACCCGCTTCCGCTTGTGCTTTTTGCTGTGCGATTTCCATCAATTTTTGAGAAGCTTCCATCAAGGCTTGAACTTTCGCTTCAATGGCTTCTTTGTCTTCGCCTTTACGAGCGGTTTCAACTTCCGCAATCGCCGCTTCGATCTTTTCTTTGTCTTCAGCAGGCAGTGCATCACCCGCTTCAGTCACTTGCTTACGAGTTGCGTGAACCATTTGGTCTGCTTGGTTACGCGCAGAAGCTAACTCTTCGAACTTTTTGTCCGCTTCTTTGTTTGCTTCAGCTTCTTGAACCATTTTCTCGATTTCTTCGTCAGACAGACCGCCAGAAGCTTGGATAGTGATCTTCTGCTCTTTACCTGTTTGCTTGTCTTTCGCAGACACGTTCAAGATACCGTCGGCGTCCAAGTCGAAAGTCACTTCGATTTGTGGCATACCACGTGGTGCAGGCTGAATGCCTTCTAGGTTGAATTGACCTAGAGACTTGTTGTAAGTCGCTTGCTTACGCTCACCTTGCAATACGTGAATGGTCACGGCGCTTTGGTTGTCTTCTGCGGTTGAGAACACTTGATCCGCTTTGGTTGGGATTGTGGTGTTTTTCTCAATCAACTTAGTCATCACACCGCCCATCGTTTCGATACCGAAAGAAAGCGGAGTCACGTCTATAAGAAGAACGTCTTTCACATCACCAGCAAGAACACCACCTTGAACCGCAGCACCGATAGCAACCGCTTCATCAGGGTTTACGTCACGACGCGCTTCTTTGCCGAAGAACTCAGCTACTTTCGCTTGCACCATTGGCATACGTGTTTGACCACCCACCAAGATAACGTCGGTGATTTCGCTAACAGAAAGGTCAGCGTCAGCCAATGCGACTTTTAGCGGCTCAAGAGAACGCTGAACAAGATCTTCAACCAGTGACTCAAGTTTGGCACGTGTCACTTTCACGTTCATGTGCTTAGGACCTGTTGCGTCTGCCGTTACGTATGGCAAGTTCACGTCAGTTTGCTGTGCTGAAGACAATTCGATCTTCGCTTTTTCTGCCGCTTCTTTAACACGTTGCATTGCAAGTGGGTCGTTGCGAAGGTCAATGCCTTGCTCTGACTTAAACTCGTCAACTAAGTAGTTGATCATACGGTTATCAAAGTCTTCACCGCCAAGGTGAGTATCACCGTTAGTTGCAAGAACTTCGAAGGTTTGCTCGCCTTCAACTTCGTCGATTTCGATGATTGAGATATCGAATGTACCACCACCTAAGTCGTACACTGCGATAGTGCGATCGCCGCCTTTCTTATCTAGGCCATAAGCCAGTGCTGCTGCTGTTGGCTCGTTGATAATACGTTTAACTTCTAGACCTGCGATACGGCCAGCGTCTTTTGTTGCTTGACGTTGAGCATCGTTAAAGTAAGCAGGAACTGTAATAACCGCACCTGTCACTTCTTCACCTAGGTAGTCTTCTGCTGTTTTCTTCATTTTCTTAAGAACTTCTGCAGAAACTTGAGGTGCCGCCATTTTTTGGCCTTTTGCTTCAACCCAAGCATCACCATTGTCAGCTTTGACAATTTTGTAAGGCATGATTTGGATGTCACGTTGAACTTCTTCGTCTTCAAAACGACGACCGATCAGACGCTTAATTGCAAATAGCGTGTTTTCAGGGTTCGTAACTGCTTGACGTTTAGCAGGTTGACCGACAAGTGTTTCACCGTCTTTAGTGTAAGCAATAACAGAAGGAGTAGTACGCTCACCTTCAGCATTTTCAATTACACGTGGTTTGTCACCGTCTAGAACTGCTAGACAAGAGTTAGTCGTACCTAAGTCAATACCAATGATTTTACCCATCAGGCTATCTCCGATAAATTCTATTTTCGTTTGGCTATACCCCATATATGGGGATGGACATTGGGCTTTCAACCCTTACTAACAAACAAAAATAATTAATGTTTGTTTCGCTTATGCCACATAGATAAGGGCGCTCACTTGCTTTTCAAGGGATACCAATAAAAAAAGTTCATTAATTTTAAAAAAATGCCTTTAAGACGGCTCCTTTGTGTCAATAAACCGCTTAAATGCTTTATCTATCACTCTATTTTTCAATGACTAAGTCTTGGGTCATTACGCACTCTCACAAAAATTGATTCGTGAAAACGGATGATAAGCGCAATTAAATCAAGGGCAGCTGAAAATAAACAAGCCGGCTCAACGTCAGTCGAGCCGGCTTGTGATAAAAACAAGGCTTGATGGATTACTTAGACACCATCACCATGGCTGGGCGAATAACGCGGCCATTGAGCTCGTAACCTTTTTGCATCACAAACATCACTGTATTGGGTTCGTGATCGGCACTTTCTTGAATTGACATCGCTTGATGGAACTCAGGGTTGAACGCTTCCCCTTCTGGGTTGATTTCTTTCAGGCCAAACTTAGCGATGGTGTCAACAAATGATTTGTGTGTCATCTCCACGCCTTCAAGCAGAGGTTTAACCCCTTCGGCTTCCGTATCAGCAGCTTGAATAGCACGTTCTAAGTTATCGATCACAGGCAAGAGCTCTTCAGCAAACTTGTTCAGTGCGAATTTGCGCGCTTTGTCAATTTCTTGCTCGCTGCGGCGACGGACGTTTTCCATTTCCGCTTTAGCGCGCAAAACAGAATCTTGCTGCTCTTTTACTTTGGCTTCGCTAGCGGCTAATGCAGCTTCGAGTTGAGCAATTTGGTTATCTTGTTCAACATTAGCTTCATTCCACTCAACATCGGCGTCAGAACCCACAACTTCAGCTTCTGTTTCTTCAACCACTTCTACTTCTGGTTGCAGTTCTTCGTCTTGAATTTTCTTATCTTCGTTGCTCATGATATCTCCAGAATTCAACGCTATGCCTTTCACACCTTTTAAGTTATGTTTCCCCTAAAGGCATAAAAATTCGCTTATTGAGTTAACTTGCCTTTATTATGGGGACGATGTTTCCCAATTCAAGTCTTTAGACCACGGAAAAACTATGAAAAAAAACTTTAACGTGATCGCCATTATTGGTAAACCCCGAGATCAAAAAGCCATTCAGACCCATCGCGATTTGTATCACTGGCTGACCAAAGCGGGTTACCAAGTTAAATTTGATGATCGTCTTGCTGAATTATTGGCCGATCTTCAGGGCGTTTCGTTTATGAGTTTACTCGAATTGAGCCAAAATGCCGATCTGGCCATTGTGGTCGGGGGCGATGGCAACATGCTCGGCGCAGCGCGAATTTTATCTCGCTCAAGCATTCATGTCATTGGCGTCAATCGCGGTAATCTCGGGTTTTTAACCGATTTGAATCCCGAAGAATTCGAACATTCTCTCAGCGAAGTTCTCGCCGGCGAATACGTACTCGAAGAGCGCTTTTTGTTAGAAACAGAAGTGCACCGTCACGGCGAATTAAAAACTCGCAACGCCGCCTTAAACGAAGCGGTATTACACCCAGGGCAAGTGGCCCATATGATTGAATTTGAGGTATATATAGATGATACCTTTGCCTTTTCTCAGCGTTCAGATGGTTTAATTATCTCAACACCGACCGGATCAACCGCCTACTCTCTTTCCGGCGGTGGACCGATTTTGTCACCAAGTCTCAATGCCATTTCTCTGGTGCCTATGTTTCCACATACGCTGTCGAGTCGCCCTTTAGTAGTCGACAGTAAGCGTCGCATCAAACTGGTGGTATCGCCCAACAACCGCGGCACACAAGAAGTGGTCTGTGATGGCCAGGTCTCGTTGTCGGTCAACCCCGGCGATGAGATCCACATTTTCCAAAGCCCCAATGTGTTACACCTCGTACACCCCAAGGACTACAGCTATTACCATGTTTTACGTAGCAAGCTAGGTTGGTCGAGTAAACTTTTTTAATCAAAGTAAGCGTTTTTATTTTTACTCATCGAGTCGTTTCATCTCAGAGCAGTG
>JBFGYW010000046.1:0-19597 GCA_041587235.1 Vibrio sp. | reverse complement strand
TGAAAGGCTCGCTGGCGGCGATGATCGTGGCCGTCGAACGATTCATTCAAGACAACCCAGATCACCAAGGCTCGATTGGCTTTTTGATTACTTCCGATGAGGAAGGCCCCTTTATCAACGGCACAGTTAAAGTGGTCGAGACGCTAATGGCACGGGGTGAAATGATCGACATGTGCATTGTCGGTGAGCCATCGAGCACAGATCATGTTGGCGATGTGATTAAAAATGGCCGCCGTGGGTCGATTACCGCCGATGTCTCGATCAAAGGGGTGCAAGGCCACGTCGCTTACCCTCACCTAGCGCGCAACCCCGTTCATCAGTCGTTGCTGGCATTAAATGAGCTCTGCACTCACACTTGGGATACCGGCAATGATTACTTCCCGCCCACCAGTATTCAGATCCCGAACCTCGCGGCCGGTACTGGCGCTTCAAACGTGATCCCCGGCGAGTTTAACGTACAGTTCAATTTGCGCTTTAGCACCGAGCTAAACAATGAAATCATCATGGACACCTTTCATCAAATACTGAAGAAACACCAACTTGATTACAGTATCGATTGGACTTTTAACGGCGACCCATTTTTAACCGACACTGGCGCCTTGCTCGATGCCGTTGTTGCCGGTGTTCAACAAGTCAATCAACAGCAGCCACAACTACTCACCACGGGCGGTACCTCTGATGGGCGCTTTATTGCCCGCATGGGCGGTCAGGTCGTGGAGCTTGGTCCCGTTAATGCGACGATTCACAAAGTCAACGAATGCGTTAGTGTTGACGATTTAGAAAAGTTAACCGACATGTATCAAGCCACGCTCAATCACTTATTGGTGAAATAATATGACCATGAGTCCAGAGTCTTTGTGCGGATTAAGCGAACAACACTTAATCCAAGTTGCGCTCAGTGATTCCTTTGCCCTTCAAGTACATCCAGAGGTTGCAGCTCCTCTACAGCGTTTGTCAGCGCTAGCGACACAAGCGGGTTTTGAGCTTGCCATTGCCAGCGGTTTTCGCGACTTTGCTCGTCAAGCCGCCATTTGGAATCAAAAGTACTTGGGTCAAAGGCCAATCCTCGATCGCAATAACCAAGTATTAGACCGACGTTTACTGTCTGATGAACAAGCACTCTGGGCCATTTTACATTGGTCAGCTTTACCTGGCGCGAGTCGTCATCACTGGGGCACCGATTTTGACGTGTACGCCGCCAACACCCTCCCCAAAGGAACATCGATTCGACTCGAACCTTGGGAATATCAACGCGGCCATCAAAGTGAGTTTTATACCTGGTTGCTCGAGGCAATGCCCGACTGCGGTTTTTTCCTGCCTTATCGTCAAGATTTAGGCGGCGTCGCGGTTGAACCTTGGCACATCAGTCATCGGCAAAGCGCCGCCTGTTCAGACGCATTGACACCGGCCCAATTACTGACCTATATTGAAGCGCACCACATCGAAGGCCTCGAGCATATTCGGCGCCACTTTGATAAGATTTACCATCAATACATTATCAACATTTCTCGTTAGGAGCTGGCAATGGATTGGCTAACAAGCCCGTGGTTTATTTGTGCGGTGATCATGATTTTTTTGATCGGTAATGTGTTGGCGTTTCGCTACAGTAACCCTTCGCAATACCTCAATAAAAATAAGCGTCAAGCGCAGCGCCAACGCTTGATTGAGCTCGATGAAAAACACCAGCAATGGCGAGATTCAGCAGCGACATCAAAAAGCGATCAATCGCTCGAACCCGATGATTCAACAAGCCAAAATAAAAAAAATGCTGAGTGATAAAACTCAGCATTTTTTTATTGCTAGAACTCAGTTATTGAGCCGGTTGATTTTTTTGTTGGTCGATGACCGCAACGAGTACCCTTTCCATTGCCTCTAGCTTGTCTTCGCTCAGTGGCTTGCCTTTGCTGTCGGTAATATTGATCGAGGTTCGGTTCTCCAGATCACCGATCAAGAAAGTATATTCACCGCGATTGAGCGGCAACTTGGGCTGGCCAATCGCCTGCCAAAAATCACTATCCGCGGCTTTGTATTCGGTTTCAATACTGCCTTGAGATTGATTGCGATCTTCAATATTAAAGCCCACTGGCTCAAGCAAAGCGGCCATGCGCTCCCAGATGATACCGTAATCTGCCCGGGCAATAATCACCGGTAGACCACTGCGGTCTTTACCCATTTGCAACGCAATATCCAATTGACGATTGCGAGCCTGACGTTCTTGCGCTTGTCTTTGCGCTTCATCGTATTGCGTCGTCACTAGGTTGGCCATAATACTGGTGTAGCGTTGCTTGTCTTGCTCTGCCGGTTGTTGTACCTTGCCGTCTTGACGCCATTCAATCAACTCTACCAGCAAGCCTGGTTGGCCAGCACGATTGACTTTACTCAACTGATAACGGGCATTGAAATTGCGCTCTTCATCACTGCGGGTCCAATTGATCCAACCTGTTTCTATGGTGTCGTCAGCGCGTTTCATCTCTACTTGACGTTGCTCCAAGCCATCGATGAGCGACTGCCAGGTTTGCGCTTGTACTTGGTCACTGGCAAACCAAAAACGGATACCGTCACTCGCTTCTTCAATACGTGATCCAGGAATCAAGGCAAGTACTTGCTGAGGAGGACGAATATCCACTTGCTGTCCAATCGGGCCTTGATAATTGCCATTGGGGATCACGTAATCTTGATAAAATGGCGGTGTGTTCCCTTGCGGATACTCGAGTGTGGCCGTAGCCTGATTATTGAGGTAAGTAAAACCATCATCCGCTTGACGGCGCTTGGCCGGATCAGAGGAACAGGCGCTTAACACCACTAAGGCCATTGAGCTCATCACGAGCTGGCGAGAGAACTTCATTGTAACTCCTAATTGACACTGGGGCACGAACACCCCAGCTTTCACTGCTAATTAAAGTAAACCCGCTTGTTTTAGCGCTTGCTCAACCTTAGGTTGATGCGCTTCTGATAGCTGGGTCAATGGTAGGCGAAGTGATCCATCATCAATTAATCCCAAGCGTTTCACTGCCCATTTGACTGGAATAGGGCTCGACTCAACGAATAAGTCTTTGTGAAGTGCCATCAAACGCTGGTTAATGGCTTCTGCTTGTTCAAAGTCACCGTTCAAAGCCAAATGCATCATATCCGCCATGGCTTTAGCCGCGACATTATTGGTGACAGAAATGACGCCCTGCCCGCCGAGTTTGACAAACTCAAGGCCAGTGGAATCATCGCCACTAAGTAAGATAAATTCTTCGCCACAAAGTTCACGGTGTTTTGCCACTCGGCTCACATCGCCGGTCGCATCTTTAAGTGCGACGATATTGTCGATCTCGGCAAGGCGAGCAACGGTTTCAGGTAGCATATCCACAGCGGTGCGGCCAGGAACATTATAGAGAATTTGCGGCACATCGCTCACTTCAGCAATGGCTTTATAATGTTGGAACAAACCTTCTTGAGTGGGCTTGTTGTAATAAGGGGTGACACTCAAACAGCCAGCGATGCCCGAGTCGTTAAGCAAACGACTGAAGGTCACGGACTCATGTGTCGCATTGGCACCGGTACCGGCAATAATCGGTATACGGCCATTGGAAAACTCGACCATCTTGGTCACGACTTTAACATGCTCTTCAATGGTCAAGGTCGCTGATTCACCTGTGGTGCCCACCGCAACCAAACCATCAGAACCCGCCTCAATATGAAACTCAACCAAACGTTGCAAGCCGTCGAAGTCCACTTCACCATCGGCTTTAAATGGCGTTACCAAGGCCACAATACTTCCTGAAAACATGTTATTCTCCTTATCTTTTAGTTCTAGCATGGTACTTTAAGCCACTTCATCAACACAAGCAGATTCACCGTGATATTGTGGCTAAAATAACAATATTGAGAAACTTGGACACTTCGCGCTCAATCTCGGCACGTGCACTCGTACTAAGGCCGCAGTAGACGATGGTGATTGACACGAAATCCAAAAAACAGCCTTTATCCAAGCACGGTTTCACCATCGGCGCTGGGTACTGAATCATAGGGGTTATCGGCACTATTGATGAGGCCGATTGGACAAGGCGGTGAAATCTGGCAAAAATAGCCACAGAAAAGAGCGCACTGGGATGAACATTGTCCCGGTAAACAAAAAACGATAGGTACTGAATATGACGATTCAAGCTGGGCAAATCGCTCCCGATTTTACTTTAAACGATCAAGACAATCAGCCAATAACTCTGTCTGAGTTAAAAGGAAAGAAAGTCTTACTCTACTTTTACCCTCGCGCATCAACGCCAGGTTGTACCACTCAAGCTCAGGGCTTGCGCGATACTAAATCTGAGTTAGATGCTCACAATGTTGTGGTGCTTGGCATTAGCCCAGATACACCGAAAAAACTCACCAATTTCATCACCAAGCAAGAACTTAACTTTACCTTGCTCGCCGATGAAGACCACGCGGTGTGTGAGCAATACGGTGTATGGCAATTGAAAAAATTCATGGGTCGAGAAAATATGGGCGTCGTGAGAACCAGTTTCTTAATCGACGAACAAGGTCAGATCGAGCACGTTTTTAACAAGTTTAAGACCAAAGATCACCACGAGGTTGTGCTGGACTACCTAAACAACCAGTAAGCCCAGCCCAAATAAGGTCACTCGCCCTTGAGTTGGCAGAGCGCCAAACACCTCAAGGGCGAACATGCCACTACTCGGCGATAGCGTTATCGTCATTACTGGGCAAAGCGCGCCAAACGGCTTTAACTAAGGTCGCTAATGGAATGGCAAAAAACACCCCCCAAAAGCCCCATAACCCACCAAAGACAAGCACGGCCACAATGATCGCCACCGGGTGCAAATTGACCGCTTCGGAAAACAAGACGGGGACGAGCACATTACCATCTAGGGTTTGAATAATTCCGTACGCGACCAATAACCAATAAAAGTCAGGAGTGAGCCCCCACTGAAATAACGCCACCATGGCCACTGGCACCGTGACCACCGCCGCACCAATGTAGGGAATCAAGACCGACAAGCCGACCGCCACGGCCAATAATGCAGAATAGCGCAACCCCAAGACGGCAAAGGTCACGTAACTGACACCGCCAACAATAATAATTTCAAGAACTTTACCGCGAATATAGTTAGAAATTTGATCGTTCATTTCATACCAGACTTGGTACGCTAACTGGCGGTTTTTCGGTAACACGCCACTGGCAATCGCCAACATTTCTCGCTTGTCTTTGAGTAAAAAGAACACCAATAACGGCACCAAAATTAAGTAAATAGCCAGGGTGGCAATGCTGATCAAAGAGGCCAGTGACCCTTTGACTACCGACTCCCCCATCGACAACACCTGATTTTTGACATTGGTGATCATCGACTCCACAATTTGCAAATGCGCCACTTCGGGGAAACGCTCTGGCAAGCTGGCAATAAAGCGTTGTGAATCGCTATACATATTGGGAATGTCATTGATAAGGTTACCAATTTGTCCCCAAATGGTCGGCACTAAACCAAACAATGCAATCAACATTAAGCCGACAAAGACAAAGATGACCGAGACGACGGCTAAGGTTCTCGGCACGCCAAAACGATGCAAGTGCAGTACCGGCCATTCCAGTAAATACGCCAAGACGATCGCAACTAACAAGGGCGCAATCAAATGACCAAAAAAGTAAATAATGATAAAGCCGATAAGTAATATGGCCACCAGGCTCGCGGCATGGGGGTCAGAAAAACGACGTTTGTACCAACGACTGATCATTTCCAGCATGGTTATAAATTCCTTTGATAACTTACCTGTACACCAAGACAGAAACTCGTTATCTTCTTGATATGAAGTTTAAAAATGTCGATGACTTAGCGCGCTCATCCGGCGTTAACATCACAGTTGACGTATGGCGACTTTAACGCATTACCCCTATCAATGGGTAGTAGCAAATTGAAAAAACGATAAAAATTTCACGTTAGATGGTACAAACCCAATAGCGTCCTATCGCAACGAAACTCTGCGTCGCCGTTGGGGTCAAAGGGTAATAAAATGGAGTAGTGGATCATCATGATGGTAAAAAGAAAGCGCCTTAGTGCCTATCTATCAATGCTTGCAATAACTTACAGTGCTGTCGGTTATGCAGACAACGGCTTAAACCTTCCTGACATTGGCACGACCGCAAGTTCAACGCTAACCATTGCTCAAGAAGAGAACTACGGCGATGCCTACATGCGTATCCTTCGCAGCCATCAACCTGTGATCAACGACCCAACACTCAATCAATACATCAATCAATTAGGCCATAAATTAGTCGCCAACGCCGATGACGTCAAAACCCCCTTTCGCTTCATTTTAATTCAAAACCGTGAAATCAACGCCTTTGCCTTTTTTGGCGGCTACGTGGCGCTGCACTCTGGGCTATTTTTACACGCCAGTACCGAAAGCGAATTGGCATCGGTTTTGGCGCATGAAATCGCTCATATCACTCAGCGCCACTTAGCACGCAGTATGGAAGCGCAGGCACAGCGCACTCCAGCCACCATCGCGGCTTTAGCAGGGTCGTTATTGCTGGCGATTGCCGCGCCACAAGCTGGGGTGGCGGCGTTAACAGCAACCACTGCGGGCAGTATTCAAAGCCAAATCAATTACACCCGCAGCAACGAAGAGGAAGCCGATCGCTTTGGCCTTAAAACACTGGCAAAAGCCGGCTATAACCCTCAAGCCATGCCACGTTTTTTCAGTCGCTTAGCCGATGAATATCGCTATACAAGCACGCCACCGGAAATGCTGCTCACCCACCCCTTACCTCAATCGCGCATCACTGACAGCCGCAACCGAGCACAGCAATACCCCAGTGTCTCCCCGCAACCGTCCTTAAACTACACCTTAGCTCGAGTACGCGTGGTGGTGCGCTATGCAGGTTTGCGCTCGGCAGCCGCTTTAGATTGGCTAGAGCGCCACGCCGCCAAAGCGCCATCCTCAACCCAAGCGGCTTATCAATACGGCAAAGCGCTGGTGTATCTCGATGACAACAAACTCGACCAAGCGCAGGCCATCCTCTCAAAGCTGTATCAGGAGCAAAGCAATAATTACTTTTATCTCGATGCGTTAAGCGACCTCTGGATTGCCAAGCGTCAACCGAGCAAGGCCATTGATATACTAGACAAAGCTCTGGCTCTGACGCCGAAAAACCCCATTTTGACCATCAACTACGCCAACGCACTGATTGAAAACCAACAGGCAGACAAAGCGATCTCGGTTCTGCAGCGCTACACTCACGCCCAACCAAGTGATACCAATGGTTGGTATTTGTTGTCTAAGGCTTATAGCTTGTCAGGCGACCGTGCTCAAGAGCTCGCCGCGCAAGGCGAGTTGCTGGCCTTAAAAGCCCGTTGGGATCAAGCGATCAACAATTACACCCAAGCCAGCCAGCTTGCGAAGATTGGCAGCTTAGAGCAAGCGCGTTTCGATGCCCGTGTCGACCAACTCTCACAGCAAAGACAGCTCTTTTTACAACTTGAAAATTAACGGAAAACCCTATGTCGATCACTCTTTATCACAACCCGCGATGCAGTAAAAGTCGCCAAGCTTTACAGTTACTCACCGAACGAGGCCACCAAGTAGACGTTGTGCGCTATCTCGATACGCCGCTATCGGTCGAACAGTTGCAACAACTCATGTCGCTTCTCGGGCTTAGTGATGCCACGCAGATGATGCGCACCAAAGAAGCCGAATTCAAGCAGCAGAGTTTAGCCGGTGCCGATCAAGAAACCTTGTTAATCGCCATGGCTAATACGCCTAAATTAATCGAACGCCCCATTGTCGTCGCCAATGGCCAAGCACGTATCGGCCGACCAGTGGAAACCCTCTTAGAGATATTATGAATACAATACTGGTTGTTTATTTTAGCCGACATGGCCGTACTCGCTTACTCGCCAATCACATCGCGCGGGGCATTGACTCAGTACCTGGCTGTGAGGCAGTCGTTCGCAGCATCGCACCACTAGACAACAGTGACGAGCCACTTGACCCCGTAGCCACGCTTGACGATCTCAAACGCTGTGATGGCTTAGCCATGGGCAGCCCAGTCTGGTTTGGCAATATGGCGGCTCCGCTCAAGCACTTTTGGGATCAAACGACCCCACTTTGGGTCTCTGGCACGCTCAATGACAAACCGGCCTGTGTCTTTACCGGTTCGAGCAGCTTACATGGCGGCCAAGAAACCACCTTGCAAAGTATGATGCTGCCATTGTTACATCACGGCATGCTGATTTTGGGTTTGCCTTATAGTGAGCCGGCCTTGCATACCACGCAAACCGGTGGCACACCTTATGGTGCCAGTCACTGTAGTGAAGGGCGTCAGCTCTCTGCTGAAGAAAGTGAATTAGCTCGAGCGCAAGGACAGCGTTTAGCTCGCCTCTGTCAAAGACTTAAACCATAAAATTATGGCCAATAGAATGCAGATTCTATTGGCCATTGAGGTAACTCGGAATGGATTAGCGCCTTAGCAATGAAAAAGGCTCCGCTTTACTCTGGGTTGCCGCTTTTTTGCCAGATAAATTGGTAATCCGGTTTTTTAAGCCCGACCGATTGCGCTTTTTCCTGAGCTTGTACCGACTTCGCAACCGCATCTTGTGATGCAGCTTTGCCCGAAAGTGGCAGCACTTCCCCTCCCAGGGATTCGACAGATTGAGCCGGTGATTGCAAGCCATCGTTTGGCTCTGTCGTGACCGGTTTTTGCACCTCAGCGGCGCTGGCCACATTCGGCGTCACGAAAGGAGCCACGCTGGACGCCAACGATTCGGTCAGCGACAGTTTTGTTGTCGCTTCGGATAAAAATCCCGCTTGGCTGGTGAGCAAATCTAAGCGAAAAGTCACCTGGTTACCGCGCAAGGTGGACACTCGAGCTTTAGCAACCGAGTTCAGGGCGATTAAGCCACGCTCAAGATGAAAAAAATCGATGGCATTGTTGATGCCTGAAACGCCAATCTCAATCGATAAATTCGATTCGGTGGCCAAAGTCAGGGCATTTTTTTGCGCGTAATAGCGGCTGAGCCGAGCCGCGATCTCTTTCGCTCCATCACTGCCCGTAACTTGGCCGCTTAAACTGACCTCGGTTTTCGCGAGCGCATCGGGACGGGTGTCGTACAACTGCCAACGCAATTGCGCGCCATTGGCCTTGACGATTAATACGGCGTCAACAGGGTAACGGGCACTGGCTTTAGCAATACTTTGACTAAATCCACCCCACAAATCAGCCGCGCTCACCCCGGTCACATCATCAAAATCTCCGACCGGAATACTGATCGGCAATCCCATACTATCGGCGACTTGCTGAAACCCTTGTAATTCTTGCGAGTCAGAGGTTTCCCATAAAATCGTGCGTTCGTACTCGGTATTATCCACCCACCAAACCAAGATATTTTCTCGCTTAGCTGGCCAAATAGGCACCTCGGCTTGGGACAGCAACTGGCGCAGTTGTTCACCGTTAAACGTCATTGTCATGAATTGAGACTGGTCTTGGCTTTGATAGCCAAATTGAGAGAGGTAACGAGCACTGTCATTTAAAGCTTTGGCGATCACAGGGTTTGAGGCAATCGTTGCATCACCCGATGCCTTCACCAGTACTTGCTCCATGCCCTGTTTGCGCGCCTGTTGGGCGGTACTGCTTTCCTCATCACTCACCGAAACTTGAGTTTGATACACATTGACGTTGGTCTTGGCGTACAGAGGGAAAGCCCCAAAAACACATAACACGAAAGCGAAAACACGCATAATGATCCTAAAATTGCCACACATTTAGGCGATAATAAGCAACAAACCGTCAGTGGGCAAGCAAAGTGATAGCAAAACCCCCAATCAAAACCCAACCATCGATGGCTGAAATTTCAACACTCTTTATTATTATGATTATAAATTATTGCTGTTTTACCTATTTTTCGCTAGGCAATCGTTTGCAACCTGCTAAAATCCCCGCCAGACTTAAATGATTAAGGAAATGTGCATGAAAAATATGATTTTGGGCACCCAAATGCTGTTTGTCGCATTTGGGGCACTGGTTTTAGTCCCTTTATTAACGGGATTAGATCCCAATGTCGCTTTATTTGGCGCCGGATTAGGCACCTTGTTATTTCAATTGATCACACGCCGCCAAGTTCCTATTTTTCTTGCTTCTTCTTTTGCTTTTATCGCCCCCATTCTCTACGGCACTCAAACCTGGGGTCTCGCCGCGACCATGGGTGGCTTGATTGCTGCTGGCGCTGTCTACGTGATTTTAGGTGGTGTGATTAAAGCCAAAGGGGCAGGATTTATTCATCACCTATTACCGCCTGTCGTTGTTGGCCCAGTGATTATGGTCATTGGTTTGGGGTTAGCCCCTGTCGCCGTCAATATGGCCTTGGGTAAAACCGGCGATGGTTCAGCGCAACTGATCGACCACCAGCTGTCGCTGTGGGTTTCCGCGACGGCACTTCTCACCACCATTGCCATCAGTGTATTTGCCAAAGGTTGGTTTAAACTTTTGCCTATATTTGCCGGTATTTTAGCTGGGTATGTGTTGAGCTTGTGTTTTGGTATTGTCGATTTCACGCCTGTTTCGCAAGCGGCGTGGTTGGCCATGCCCAATTTTACCGCCCCAGAGTTTAACCTCAATGCCATCTTATTTATGATCCCCGTGGCCATTGCACCTGCCGTTGAGCACGTTGGCGATATGTTGGCCATTTCTCAAGTCACCAATAAAGACTACCTAAAAAAACCAGGCTTACACCGCACGTTATCCGGTGACGGGGTGGCAACCATGGCGGCGGCCTTTTTAGGCGCTCCACCGAATACCACCTACAGCGAAGTCACCGGGGCGGTTATGCTCACCAAAGCTTTCAACCCTGTAATCATGACATGGGCCGCAGTCAGTGCCATTGTCCTGGCTTTGGTTGCCAAATTAGGCGCTTTATTACAAACCATTCCAGTCCCTGTGATGGGCGGGATCATGATTTTATTGTTTGGCTCCATTGCCACAGTTGGCCTAAACACACTGATAAAAAATCAAGTCGATCTCTCTAAATCAAGAAACTTGGTGATTGTCGGGGTCACCTTGGTCTTTGGCCTCGGCGGCATGGCCTTTGGCATTGGTGAGTTTAGCCTTCAAGGTGTGAGCTTGTGCGGAATTGTCGCCATCTTGCTCAATCAAATTTTGCCCAAAGATATCGGCGAAAACCACCTCGTCGACACTGCTCAGTATCAAGATAAATAATTTAAGACCAATAAAAAACCGCCATTGTGAGCAACGGCGGTTTTTTTAGGTTAAGGGTTAAAAGCAACCGCTAGGTACACACTACGCTTGGCAAAGTGAAATGGCGATTACTTAGTACCAAAGATCTTATCGCCCGCATCACCTAAGCCTGGCACGATGTAACCTTGTTCATTGAGCTTGTTATCGATAGCCGCGGTATATAGCTCAACGTCTGGGTGAGCTTTTTCCAGCGCTTCAATCCCCTCGGGCGCAGCCACTAATACCAATACCTTGATAGATTGGCATCCCTGCTCTTTTAATAGGTCTATTGTTGCGATCATAGAGCCGCCTGTCGCCAGCATAGGGTCGACAACTAAGGCAATACGTTCATCAATATTGGACGCCAATTTATTAAAGTAAGGCACCGGCTCAAGTGTCTCTTCGTCGCGATAGATACCCACCACACTGATCCTAGCACTTGGCATGTGCTCTAATACCCCATCCATCATGCCAAGACCGGCGCGCAAAATAGGCACAACCGTCACTTTTTTGCCTTTGATTTGATCCACTTCCACCGGGCCATTCCAACCGTCAATGGTCACTTTTTCCATTTCAAAATCTGAGGTGGCTTCATAAGTAAGCAAACTGCCGACTTCGGTCGCTAATTCGCGAAAACGCTTGGTGCTAATGTCCCCTTCACGCAACAAGCCAACCTTGTGCTTCACTAATGGGTGGTTCACTTCTACAACTTTCATGTCCATCTCCAGCAAAAATAAAATAAACTTTCAGATTATATAGGAAAACAGAGGGGAATACTTAACTAATTCAAGGGTAAAAAAAACAGCGCAAACGTTTGCTCTTTCTCTTTAAGCCCTGTTAGAATAACGCCGTTTTCATCTCTAACAAAACCGAGGAAAGCCTGTGAGTGGTAATAACTCTTCTCTTAGCTACAAAGATGCTGGTGTTGATATCGATGCAGGAAATGCATTAGTCGATAAAATCAAAGGCGCGGTGAAAAAAACCCGTCGTCCTGAAGTAATGGGTGGTTTAGGTGGCTTTGGCGCCTTGTGTGAACTGCCGACCAAATACAAACACCCCGTTTTAGTGTCTGGTACCGATGGCGTCGGCACCAAACTGCGATTAGCACTCGACCTCAATAAACACGATACTATTGGCATCGACTTAGTCGCCATGTGTGTCAACGATTTAATTGTACAAGGCGCTGAACCGCTCTTTTTCCTCGACTATTACGCAACTGGCAAATTGGATGTCGACACCGCAGCACAAGTCGTCACTGGTATTGCCGAAGGTTGCTTACAATCAGGTTGTGCACTCATCGGCGGTGAGACCGCAGAAATGCCGGGAATGTACGAAGGCGAAGATTATGATGTCGCTGGGTTTTGTGTCGGTGTGGTCGAAAAAGCCGATATCATCGACGGGACCAAAGTCGCCGCGGGTGATGCTTTAATTGCCGTTGGCTCAAGTGGCCCTCACTCCAATGGCTACTCACTGATCCGCAAGATCCTCGAAGTGTCTGGCGCCGACAAAAATGAAAAGCTCGGTGATAAAACCATCGCAGAGTTGCTGCTAGAACCGACCAAGATTTACATCAAATCCGCTCTGGAGTTGATCGAAAAACACGACATTCACGCTATCTCGCATATTACTGGCGGCGGCTTTTGGGAAAACATCCCACGCGTCTTACCCGCTGGCACTCAAGCGGTGATCAAGGGTGACAGTTGGCAATGGCCAGCGATCTTTAGCTGGTTACAAGAAAAAGGCAATGTCACTGAGCACGAAATGTACCGCACCTTTAACTGTGGTGTTGGCTTAGTCATCGCCCTGCCAAAAGAGCAAGCTGAAGACGCTGTCGCCCTGTTAAATAATGCCGGTGAAAAAGCTTGGGTATTGGGTCATATTGCCAATGCTACAGCCGATCAAGAGCAAGTTGTTATCCAATAATTCAATTTAAAGAGGGAAGTCCTCCTTCCCTCTTGTTTTTCAGATAAGTAAAACAGTGTTATGACCTCTCCTTCGACTTCCAACAATATCGTCGTTCTTATTTCGGGCAGCGGCAGCAACCTACAAGCGATTATTGACGCTTGCGAATCCGGTTTTATTCCAGGCCAGATCAGCGCTGTGATTTCCAACCAAGCCGATGCGTTTGGGTTGACGCGAGCGCAACGTCATGGCATTGCATCGGTTTGCCTTGATCACAACGACTATCAAGAGCGTGCCCTCTACGATCAAGCCCTGATTGATACCATCGACCAGTATCAACCCGATGCAGTCATCCTCGCCGGTTTTATGCGTATTCTCACCAAGGATTTTGTGCAACATTATCAAGGTAAGCTACTCAACATTCATCCGTCTTTGTTGCCTAAATACCCAGGGTTGCATACCCATCAGCGCGCGATTGATAACCAAGATCAAGAACACGGAACCAGTGTCCACTTTGTGACTGAAGAATTGGACGGCGGCCCGGTTATTTTACAAGCCAAAGTGCCTGTTTATCCCGAAGACACGGCCGAGTTGCTGGCTGAACGCGTTCTTCATCAAGAACACAAGATTTACCCGCTCGTCACCCAGTGGCTCGTATCGGGTCGATTAAGTATGAAGAATAACCAAGCTTGGCTAGACGGTCAGTGCCTTGGTCCTCATGGCTACGCCGACGACCAGGCCTAATCCATCATTATGCTTTGGCGCACAAAAAATGACGGCTAAAATGCCGTCATTTTCATTTTGAATAAGGTGTTACCTTCGGCTAAACAAGTCAGCCCAATACGATTATTGGTGATACGCGAACCTATTCAAGTGGCTCTGTCGGAGCTTGACTGGCCGGTTTTGCCGCTGCAAAGGGCACATCGACTAATTGGTCCGCATTGGACAGCATCAATTCACCTAAATAGAACACGCCATACTCGCCCGGTTTCATTCGGCGCCAGTGCTCATTTCCCGTCAAAGGTTGCGTCGCTATAATAGACACCACATCATTAGGTGTGGTTTCTTCTTGGAAATTGATCTCGACGTCTTCATCAAGTAAAGCGGCTTTGCCAAAGGGAGCACGGCGCGTAATCCAGTACAAGTGGTTGGTGCAATAAGTCATGACGTACTCGCCATTAGACAGCAACATATTAAACACACCCAATGCTTTGAGCTCCTCACAACACTGGGCAATCCAATGGAACACCAAGGACATATCGGATGGCTGAGTGGGAAAGCGTTGGCGAATTTTTTCCAGTAACCAACAAAATGCCAATTCGCTGTCTGTTTGCCCAACCGGTATCGAGGCTGAGGTCAGTAATCGTTCTTGATAGTCAGACAATTGGCCGTTATGGGCAAAAGTCCAGTATTGCCCCCACAGCTCACGAGTAAATGGATGGGTATTCTCCAATTTTACTCCGCCTCGATTGGCTTGGCGAATATGGCTGATCACCGCACAACTTTTAATCGGGTATTCTTGTACTAAGCGGGCAATTTTCGACTCACAGCTTGGCTGCGGGTCTTTAAAGGTTCGAAACCCTTTACCTTCGTAAAACACAATTCCCCAACCGTCTCTATGTGGTCCGGTGCGCCCTCCTCGCTGCATCAGCCCAGTAAAACTAAAACAGATATCGGTGGGCACATTAGCACTCATTCCGAGTAACTCACACATCTATACGCGCCTCTAAATAAAACAATTAAGCTTCGGATTCCATTTCTTTTTCGATCAACATAATCAAAATATGAATAATCTTAATATGGATTTCTTGGATGCGATCAGCATAGCCAAAGTGAGGGACTCGAATTTCAACATCGGCCAGGCCAGCCATTTGACCGCCATCTTTTCCGGTAAGGGCAATGGTTTTCATCCCTTGTGCTTTGGCCGTTTCAATCGCCTTAAGTACGTTGGCTGAATTGCCAGAGGTCGACAACCCCAATAACACATCACCGCAGCGGCCGACGGCTTCAACATAACGAGAAAAGACAAAATCGTAACCAAAGTCGTTGCTAACACAAGAGAGGTGACTCGGGTCAGAAATCGCAATCCCCGGATAACCAGGGCGATTATCGCGATAACGGCCTGTTAATTCTTCGGCAAAGTGCATCGCATCACAATGGGATCCGCCGTTGCCACAAGATAGCACTTTACCCTCGTTTTTGAACGAATCGGCAATCAATCGAGCCGCGGACTCTATTTGAGCTAAGTTTTTCTCATCGCTCAAAAATTGATTCAATACGGCCGCCGCTTCCGTCAATTCGCCTCGGATAATATCTTGGTACATAAATGGATCTCTTTTAGTTAAGTTAGCAGCAATTTATGCTGAAATAATCGGGTGGATTGCCATAAAAACTGTGCAGTCAAAGTTTACCGCAACCAAAAACACTGTCGATAGCTAAGAGTAAAAATTTGGTGTTTAATCACCGTATCAAACGATAATTGCGTAATATATAACAAGTTACGCCTCGCCAAAGCCACCGCCGAGGCCGCGACACGCTTAACGCAATACCGTTATTCGGGTGTGTTGAATTCCAGCTCTTCTTTGAGGGCTTTTCTCGCGCGAATTTTTCGAATAATAAACCACACCAATAAGGCCAAAACCACAACAATGACATTGCCCACAGCCACATAAATCAGGCTTTGTTGCCTGTCTTTCGCCCGCTTGGCAATCATGGCGGCTTCCAGTGCTTTTTTCTTTTCCTGCTCAGCAATGCGCTCTTGTTCCGCGCGAATGGCAGAAAAGTCGAGCTCCTCTACTACGCTGTAAGATTGTGCCGGCAACACAAAGTCCAGTGCGCGTCCTGTCGCTTCGTCATTGCCAAACACTTCGCCTTGCCAATGGTACTCTCCGGGCTTATTTAAATTGGCAAAAGTTAAGTTAATTCCCAAACTTTCACTGCCGGCCTGGCCTTCGACTTGCTCGCGATACCGATTGGGACCTGTGGTTTCCATATGCGTGAGCAGCGATCCTTTAGCGATCATACCCGCCTCACCACGAATAGAGAGTTGGTGGTTATTTTGCTCTTGTCGCGCTTGAACAAAGGTGACGGTAAGCGGGGTTGGGTAAACGAGTACAGTTTGCTCTTGCGCCCTTAAAAAAACGCCATTTTGAGACGTTATGCGCGCGCGATATTTTCCTGGCTCAATATCAATTGGCAGTTTCACCGTGAAAACGCCATCACCTGGGTATTCGTCTAACCCTTGGCCATCATCACTAAAGCTGCCCATCACAACGGGAATGGGCTTGGCGTCTTTGGCTAAAGTAGCTTCATTTTCAACGTACTTTGTGAAAGTGACGTTTAAATTGACGCGATCTAAAAAGTCTCTGAGATTGAGAGGCTTTTGGTTGCTGAGCAAATGCGCGGTGAATTTGAGACTTTCGCCTTGATAAAGGTTGGCGGGAAAGTCATCCGTGTAAAGTTGTAAATCCGTCACTAGCTTGATGTTATTTTTAGGCGTGACTTTACCAACCGCTTGCCAAGGGCCGGGCATCGGGTTGTCCACTGAAATAATATCGAGGTCTGACTCTTGATACCACTTGACGTCGTCATAGGTTTGCCAGGCGTAATATTTCTGGCCATCGGGTCTGACCAACACCACCGGCTGACTGTTTTTGGCACGATAAACGAGAAACGTGATTTGCTTAATCGTCGGATCAACTCGAAAGCGATTGTCTAACAAAGACAAGCTCGCTTCACTCGACCAGGCTACACTTGCCCATATGAGGAGAATGAACCCACACACAACTCTCCATTGCTTCGTTATTGTCGCCAAAGACATACGCCTCCTTTTTCAATCAAATCAAGCCGCTGTTGGTGTAAGTCTAATTCATCGGCCGACGCATGCAAAACCTTGAGGTTTTTTCGCTCTCGCAAACGGCGAATCCCAGACTCTTCACCTTGTTGGTCTTGACCGCTAAACTCTAGTGCAGTCTGCCCGCCGGTCATCATCAGATAAACATCGGCAAGGATCTCGGCATCGAGCAATGCGCCGTGCAAGGTTCGGCGCGAATTATCGATCCCATAGCGATCACACAAAATATCAAGGTTGTTGCGCTTACCCGGGAAAATTTTCTTTGCCATCGCCAAGGTATCCGTGACCGAGCACAGATCCGTGGTTTTTAACGCCGACTGGCCGAGTAATTCAAACTCATAATCCATAAATCCGACGTCAAAGGGGGCGTTGTGTGCGACCAATTCGGCCCCTTGAATAAAGTCGACAAACTCTTGATGGATCGCCGCATAACTCGGCTTGTCAGTCAAAAACACATCGGTAATACCGTGAACTTCGATCGCCTCTGGCTGAATTTCGCGATTGGGCTTGATATAAACGTGAAAGTGTCGGCCCGTCAATTTGCGATTGACGATCTCCACCGCACCAATCTCAATGATATTGTGATTGAGGTAATGAGGACCGCCCTCTTTGTTCATACCTGTGGTTTCGGTATCGAGGACGACGATGCGGTGATCGGCAGAATTGTCGCTGGTATTGGTCATAATAATTGTGTCAGACTATAAGTTAATTTCCCTTGCTCTTATTGTATCAAAAATGATGAAACACGTTGAAATTTTTACTGACGGATCTTGTTTAGGTAACCCAGGCCCCGGCGGTTATGGCATTGTCATGCGTTACAAGAACTCAGAAAAACACCTCGCTAAAGGTTACCATTTAACCACCAATAATCGCATGGAAATGATGGCGGCCATTGTCGCGCTGCAAAGTTTAAAAGAGCCTTGTCAAGTCACCCTGACTTCAGACAGTCAATACGTCCGACAAGGGATCACCCAATGGATCCACAACTGGAAGAAAAGACAATGGCGCACTGCGGATAAAAAGCCGGTCAAAAACGCCGATTTGTGGAAAGTGCTCGATCAGGAAACCGAGCGACACCAGATAGAATGGCGCTGGGTAAAAGGCCACGCGGGCCACAGTGAAAATGAACTCTGTGATGAACTCGCCCGCACCGCAGCCGGCGAACCCAGTGAAGACGATACCGGCTATCAAGCCCCTTAATATCAAGTTATCCCAATCTCACTCACTCGCTGGTGCCCCTAGCGAGTGAACAATCTTGATTACCTCGTTAAGACTGACCCTTTTAAAAGCGCCAAAGGGTGGCCATTTTCATCGGCCAACCGGCGGCGTTTGTGGTCACGCCCTTTGCCAATACAGGTATGGAGCACAGTGCAAATCCGATGGATAAGGTTTTCTCACCTTGGTCTTTTATGGCTTTTTCTGCCACCGCTTTTGCACAGCGTCACAGTTGAGTACTCCCAACGGAGACAAGTTGCGTTTGACGCGCCAATCCGGCTTAATCGGCTTTAACGGATACATTCGCTTACGGGCAACGATAAAGTACAAACTCGACAAGGGTGGACCTATTGGTCCCAAACTGTTCTCCAGCCAAGTCCACAGCACTTGTTGTTTGGCCGTTGGCAACAGCGCGTATTGCTCGCGATGAATGACTTGATAATTTAACACACTGAGCCAATCGGTGATTCGCTGCGGGGTAAACATGCGCCCACTCCAAGGCAAAACGTGTTTTCGCCAAGGGAGCAGACTGGCAACTCCGACTAAACTTACCGGGTTAAACCCGGTGATCACCAGGTAACCATCATCGATAATCACGCGATCGACTTCTCGTAGTAAACGGTGAGGATCGCGACAAAAATCCAGCTGATGCGCCAAAAAAACCGCATCAAAGCTCTTTTCGACAAAGGGTAAATTGTAGCCATCTGCGACCACATTGTGCAAAGGGTTCTGGATATCTAAATGCACTTGGTGTTGAATGGTACAATAATGACTAGTGAGCTCACAGCTTAATCCGCCGAGCTTAAGCATGTGATAACCAAAAAACTTGGGGGACCATTCGTCAATACGAGCTTGAATCGACGCTTTCACCCATTGGCCATTATTGATTTCTGACCAAGTATAAGGGTGCTGTAATCGTTTTTTGCTTAACGCTGGCTGCATGGAAATCCCAATTAATTAGAGGAAATGGAGAACGCCTTATGTTGAATGTGAAAAGCATACCCGCCTTTGACGATAATTACATCTGGATCATTCACAATCAAGAGCAGAGCGTCATTGTCGTTGACCCTGGGCAAGCACAACCGGTACTCGACTACCTCAATCAACACCAGCTGAAACTCGATGCGGTCTTGCTCACCCATCATCACAATGACCACATTGGCGGTGTGCCTGAACTCGTGCGTCAGTTTCCCGAGCTCAAAGTCTATGGGCCAGAAGATGAGCCGATCGCTACGGTCAACCATCCCGTTCGAGCCGGGGATAAGATTTTACTTGGCCCAGATACCGTCTTTGAAGTGCTGTCATTGCCGGGTCACACCTTAGGTCACATCGGTTATTACGGTCACGGCGCGGTGTTTTGTGGTGATGTATTGTTTGCCGCTGGCTGTGGTCGTTTATTT
>JBFGYW010000045.1:0-20099 GCA_041587235.1 Vibrio sp. | reverse complement strand
AGCCGTTCTCGCCAGCGGTACACAACACCAAATCGACCCAATTAAGGGCTTTATCGGCGGCCAGTAATGGATCCGATTCACCGGTTAGAGCAAGGCCTTCTTCTTCGTTCATGGCAACAACGGTGACGTTGTCACTAATAAATTGTTGCCAAAATTGTGGGTCTTTTTCGATTACGTATTTGGTGCCTAAGGTTAGCACCACGGGAACTTGGTTGTCTTTGGCGCATTCAATCGCCCGCATCACTGCTTGTGGCATGGGATCGTTTTTTTCACCGCGCAGTAAATAAGAAGACAAGACCAGTGCCGAGGCTTTGGGGAAAATAGACTCAGGGATGGCCTCTGGCTGCAATTGGTTCATGGCGCCAACGTTAATCGCGAACGTGCGTTCGCCATCGGGGGTGATCAAGGTGTAGCAACGGCCAATCGAACCTTCCACAGTTTGTAAGTGGTTGAGGTTCATACGCGAAGAGGTTTTACACAAATAACTGTAGGCGTAAGAGCCCACTTCAATGTTTTTCGACATCACTCCAAGCAGTACCGATTTACTGTCGGCAATGACTGAGTAATTATGCAATGTATTGCCTATTGTACCGCCTGGGTGCTGATGGGTAATCAAGGCTTGCTGTTGAAGCTCTCGGTAGAGTTGTTCGGCCTGCTCATGGGGCAACACCAGTGAGTGTCCTTTACTCAGTTGGTGACGTTCTAAAAAAGCATCGTCGACGTTGGCTTCAATATCGACCATGGTTTGCCCAACGCCAATGACAATAGGGCGTGGTGTTTTGTCAAAAGGCAAAACATGTGAAGCATTTAAAGGGCGCGATGACGAAGGAAAATAGTGTTTTGATTTGCGTTGACCGGGGAACTTCATGATAACAGGCTTTGGGAAAAAAACAGGCGCGCAATATAGCACAGTTTTGCGCAAAGGGGACGGTTAAAGATCTTAATCACAAAATTGGTTATCATGCTTTAGGCTTTATCGCTCAATAGCCATACCCGAACCCAGAGCCGAAATAGGGAAAAGTAAGGAAGGAACGCCGCATGTCAGACCCGAAGCTAGAAAAAGTGTACGAGTATTTGATCAATGATGAGGATGCGCGGGCCTGCCGGGCGATTTCTGATCAAGCGTGTAAAGTGGTGCCAGGCAATTTTATCAAGATGGTGGCCGCACAATTTTTTACTAAGTTGGGCGATGCGTTAATTAACCCCAAAGTGACCTTGCCGTGGATCATGCAAAGCATTGGCGTACCGGCGGCGTTCATCGCTTGGTTAGTGCCGATTCGCGAATCTGGATCATTAATTCCACAATTAGCCATTGCCAGTGCCATCCGTCAAATGCCACTGAGAAAATGGCCTTGGGTCGTCGGTGCCTTGATCCAGTCGCTGTCAGTGCTGGGAATCGGTTTAGTGGCCTTGTTCTCTTCCGGTGCGTTGGCTGGGGTGCTGATTTTATCTCTGCTGGTGGTGTTTAGTTTGGCCAGGGGGCTAAGTTCGGTGGCGGCCAAAGACGTATTGGGTAAAACCATTCCCAAAAAGCAGCGCGGTCAAGTGAATGGGTGGTCGAGCAGCAGTTCGGGCTTGGTCACGTTACTGCTCGCCGGGGTAATGGTGATGTCGTATTTTGTCGATTGGCAAGGCAGTGGCTTGTTTTACGCGCTGAGTTTGATTGGCGCGGCTTCGGTATGGTTGTTAGGCGCTGGGGTATTTAGCCTCATCAAAGAAGAGCAAGGCGAAACGGACGGGGGCAAAAACGGGCTGCTTGAAGCGTTGAAACAATGCCGATTACTGTGGACCGACAAGGTGTTCTTTCAATTTGTCTTGGCGAGAACCTTGCTATTGAGCACCGCATTGAGTGCGCCGTATTACGTGTTACTGGCCCATCAGAAAATCGGTAATCAAATGTGGTTATTGGCTTTATTTATGTTTGCCAGTGGTATGGCCTCTTTGTGTTCAGGGCCGTTTTGGGGGCGTTTTGCCGATCGTTCTAGTCGCAAAGTGATGATGCTCGGCGCGAGTTTAAGTGGCCTGATCGGCGTGATTTTATTTGGCATCGCCGAATATGCGCCGCAGTGGTTGGCGTTAAGCGGTCTTTTGCCCTTGCTGTATTTTGGCATTTGTATTGCTCACGATGGCGTACGCGTCGGTCGCAAGACGTACTTGGTGGATATGTCTGAAGGCAACACGCGCACGACCTATGTCGCCGTCTCCAATACGGTGATTGGCGTGATGTTATTACTGATGAGCTTTTTGGGATTGCTGACCCAGATACTGGCTTTGCCGAGTCTAATTGTCTTGTTTGCCGTCTTTACCTTTGTCGGGGTATTGGTCACGAATAAATTGCCAGAGTTAACTCAATAAAATCGCTTTGTTTGCATGGCTTTAGCACCAGCGCCTAACTCGAGCGCAGTAGGCTTGGTATTGGTCGCCAAACTTTTGCTTGAGCAGGGCTTCTTCTGGAGCGATTTGAAAGGTATTGAGGTATGCGATAAACACAAAGCAGGAGAGCAGGCTCAAAGGCGATGATAAGGTATAACTATAAGCGAATAAAATCAGGGCGAGGCTCAGATACATCGGGTTGCGTGAACGAGCGTAGATACCGTCCTCAATCAAATAACGCGTGCGTTCTATGTTGTGTGGGTTGACGGTCGTTTTGTGTTTAAAGTAGGGGATCAATGCCGCAGTTGCCAGTAAAAAAGCAATGAGCAGAGTTACGGTTACTACCGTTGTTTGCAGTGGCATTGCCCAATGTAATGCTTGGTATTGACTGATTAAATAGGCAATCGCCGCACAAATGATCAAAACCACAGGTGGCGGGATCAGTAAGCTTAATCTTGTCATTGTTGTACCTTTTTTATTTTTTACCTTTATTCATCATTCAGTCTAGCAGTGTAGCAAGAGGACGATGGTTCTTATTTGGTATGATTAATATCAATACCCTCATACAAATTATCGCTTATATAAGGGTAAGTGAATAGACAAAATGATGGGTAATAGATGGGCAAGTTTAAACTTCAGGTTATTGGCGCGATATGCGGCTTTATCGTCACGACTATTTTGGTTCTGACGACCATGAGTTACATGGCATACAAAGAAGAGAGTGTGCTGCTGACCAAAGAAATATTACAACAAAAAAACGCCACCGTCCGCGCTGAGTTACATGAGCGCTTTCAGCACTTAAAAGCCTTGTTGTCGTCTGTCGCTCTTGAAGAGCAAGATTTTACCGCATCGGGATTGAGCCCTGAGGCCAAACTCGCGCTTCAACCACTTAACACCGTATTAGACAAAACCAGCTCTGGGGTATATGTCGTCAGACGCAGTGGTGAGATTTATGATCTCAATAGCAAATTGGATTTTAATGTCCAAGCCTTGCAGCGGTCTTATTACACCGCGGTGTTTCAACAAGGAAAAAACGATTATTTTTCTGAGCCTTATTTATCTAAAACCACTGGAAAGCAAGTTGTCGGTGTGATTGTTAAAGTCAATCGTGATATTGCCGTTCTAGCGAGTGTGTTTCTCGATGATCTATTAGGGGCAGCCCGCTTGCGCGATGACTTGTTTATTTATACATCCAAAGGGTTGATCGTTCATGCCCCTTACCCTGAGTACATTGGTCAAAAGATCCAAGACAAAAGACCGGCCTATCAAGCGTTCAGTGCACAAAATCAGCAACTTCATTATTCAGCCGAGGTCAACGACCAATCGGTTGATTTTACCGCTTTTTGGGGCGAGTTTGCCACCAATGGCTGGCAATATGTCAGCTTTGTCCGCGATGAGACCATTGAGGCAGACGCCAATCATCAATTAACTCGCGCCTTGGTCACCGGTGGCTTCATGTTGCTATTTTCTTGTGTGATGAGCAGTTGGTTAATCAACAAATTGGTGCTTAAACCCGTCGGTGGCGAGCCAAAGGCAATTGAAGCCATGATCGCCAAGATGGCTCAAGGCGATTTTCGTCTGCCAGACAGTGGTGACAATGACGTTAACAATCAAACTGGTATTTATCATTCAACGCTGTTGCTGAATCATCAGTTGCGCCAACTCATCAACAATACCAATGCGATCTCTGATGAAGTGGCGAGTGCGACTGAGCACTTGGCGACGGCCATGGAGCACAATAAAAACAACGGACAGGATGAATTGGCTCAAGTCGAGCAAATTTCAACGGCGGTCACTGAGCTTTCTTCCACCTCACAAGAAATGAGCCAAAAAGCCACCAGTGCAGAAGAACAAGCCATGCAAGCAAGAGAGCATGTCGAGCAGGGCAAGCAGAAAGTGGAAGAGAATATTCAACTTAATAATAATGTGCATCAATCGTTTACTGATTCCGCTCAATTGATCGATGAGTTGCGCCAATTCGCGATAGAGATCGACAGTGTCACTGAAGTGATTAATACGATTTCTGAGCAAACGAATTTACTCGCGCTCAATGCAGCGATTGAAGCGGCGAGAGCGGGTGAGCACGGCCGAGGATTTGCGGTCGTAGCCGATGAGGTAAGAAGCCTGGCATCCAAAACCCAGCAGTCAACGGTGAATATTCAACAAATCATTGAAAAACTCCAGAGTCAGTCGCAAAAGGCCCAGCAAAATATGCAGCATAACATGAGATTAATTGGTCAATCGGTTGATCTCACCGAAGCGATTGATGAAAGTTTTCAAGCTATTTTTGAATCCGTTACCGCGATTTCTGATGTCAACACCTTAGTTGCGACCTCGTCACAAGAGCAATATCACGTGACCGAAGATATCGCGCTCAATACCACCAAGGCGCACGACTTAGTCCATCAAAATGTGGCATTAATTGAAAAGACATTGCAGTCGTGCAAAGCTTTATCCGATGCTGCTGAGCGTCAAAAAAAGGAGTTGGGTTTGTTTAAAATAGTTTGAGGATTGAAGGAACGTCTAGAGAATGGGCTCAGAGCGATACTCTGAGCCCTAGGTTGCGTTTAAAGATCAAAAAAGCGGACAAACTGGCAGTATTTGTCGGTTTCTAATGCCAAATCCGCACGATAAAATTGGATCGTATCACCAGGGCGGGCTTGGCCGAGTTTCATTAGACTGAGTTTGGAGACACAACCAATTTTGGGGTAGCCGCCGAGAGTCTGACGGTCATTGAGTAAAATGATCGGTTGGCCATTCGCGGGCAGTTGGATGGCGCCCAATGCGATCCCTTCTGAAATCACACCATCGCCGTGACCTTGAATCGGTTCGCCTTCTAAGAACGCCCCCATTCGATTGCATTGCTGCGTTAAGGTGTAAGGTTTTTGGTAGAGCACGCGTTTGGTTTGATCGGAAAAATCCTTAGCCTGGTAAGATTCGATCACGGCGATGTTGAGCGTACTGTCATAGTGACGAGTAAAGTGGCGCTCGACCCATTGCGCTTTATCGATGCTCGAGGTAGTGGGGCGCTGCTGAAGAATATCGCCTTTATTTAGCGCTTCTCCAGGGTGGCTAGGGTGGCCGCCTAATTGGTTGCGAACCACGGTAGCGGCGCTGTTAAACACGTCCGTGCCGACAAACCCCCCTTCGATGGCTAAATACCCGCGCATACCGCTTCGGGCGACAGATAAGGATAAGGTTTGGCCTTTTTTGAGTAAAAAACTGCGCCAATTGTGCAGTGGTTTGCCATCGATATCCGCTGGCATTGGCGCGCCAGTGAGCGACAACCAACAATCTTTTAGCGCTTTAAAGGCGGCATTACCTAAGGTAATTTCTAACGTTGGGCTGGATATGTCGTTGCCCAATAAGCGATTGGCCCAGCAATAAGCATGCAAATCCATCGGTCCACCACAGCTGAGCCCCATTTGCGCTACGCGATAACGGCCGGTGTCTTGAATGAGAGTTTGCATTCCTGGTTTTAAGGTCAATAAGGCGTTCATACCTGCCCCCCAAGTTGTAAAAACGTGGCTTTGTCGATGGCTTCAAAGCGAATGGTATCACCGACTTTAAACGGCATCATCGGCTTGGCATCGATGTCGAATAAGTCGATTGGGCAGTTGCCGATGATCTGCCAACCGCCGGGGGTGTCTAAAGGATAAACCGCCGTTTGTTGATCGGCGATGCCCACACTGCCTTTTTTAACCTGCAAACGCGGCTTGGCGTGGCGAGGCGAGGCAATGGCTGGGTCTACTGAGCCAAGAAACGCAAACCCCGGCGCAAAGCCTATCGCACAGACAGTGTATTCCTGGCTGGTGTGCTTCTCGATGACTTGCTCGACCGAAAGGCCTTTTTGCTTGGCCAAGGGTTCGAGATCTTCTGCAACATCAGGGTGGTAATAGACGGGCAGCGTTAGGGTGTTCGCCGTGGTGTTTAGCGGCGATGTGGCAAAGCTTGGCCAGTGCGCTTCACACCATGTGGTTAAACTGGCGAGGTCGACTTTCAGCGGGTGATAGTCGATCAAGATCGAGGTGTAAGAGGGGATCACATCGAAAATGGCCTCGCCAAACTGGGCTTCGATGGCGTCGGTAAATCTCGCTAAGCGTGCAATGAGCGAGAGGTTGATTTCGTCGCTGACATAGACAATCAGCGACGATTCAGAGACAGGTAAGATCTTCATTGGCATTGGTCAATCAGTTGGCGCAGTTGATAAACGGTATTGATCGATTCTTGATTATCACCGTGAACACAAACGGTATCGGCTTGCAACGCTAAGGTTTGCCCGTCGATGGTGGTGACTGTCCCTTGTGTCACTAACTGTTTGACTTGGTTAATGATAAGCTCTGGCTCATGGTACACGGTCCCGGGCAATTGTCTGGACGCCAATGTGCCGTCCTCGGTATAGGCCCTATCGGCAAAGGCTTCGAACAATAACGGAACCTGGTGTTGATCGGCAATATCTTGGTAGGCACGATTATCGGCTTTGGCGAGGATCATTAACGGCAAATCAAATTTTGCTTCAGCGATGGCTTCGACGATCGCTTGGTAGATGTCTTGGTTACTCATCATGTCGTTGTAGAGTGCGCCGTGGGGTTTGATGTAAGTGACGCTTGTGCCGTAGAGCTGACAAAGGCCGATCAAAGCACCGACTTGATAAGTGAGCGCGTGTTTGATTTCGTCTAAGGTGTGGGGGATAGAGCGTCGACCGAAGCCTTTTTTGTCATCGTAGCCTGGGTGAGCGCCAATACTGACATTGTGTTTGATCGCGCGTTGTATGGTTTGCGCCATGATGTCTGGGTCGGAGGCGTGAAAACCGCAGGCGACGTTAGCCATATCGATATGCGGCATGACCTCTTCATCCATTCCGACTGACCAAATGCCAAAACTTTCGCCTAAGTCACTGTTT
The DNA here is from genome assembly GCA_041587235.1 of Vibrio sp. Lineage (GTDB taxonomy): Bacteria > Pseudomonadota > Gammaproteobacteria > Enterobacterales > Vibrionaceae > Vibrio. Next base: position 12,823 of record JBFGYW010000045.1, on the reverse strand, counting down.
AACTTCATGATCAATATCCTTATCCTGTTGTTACGAGACTGACCTTAGTCTCTTGCAAGCCATCAAATACCGCCACGCTACACACGTACTTGCCCCGTTTTTGGCGTGGCATATTGCGTGCAGGCGAATCGCGTATCGTCCGTTTTTTCACCAATAAATGCAAAGTGCATTTAAATTAAATCGTAATTACTTTTTAATTGTTGTCAAACTGTTTATTTGCAGGTAGGGTAAAAATGTCGCATTTATGACCAGTGCCACAGCGATATCAGCAAAGTCATCAGTCAGTGACGCGTACGCTTACTAGGCCTTGCTTACCGGCCAACGCGGTCAATATGTAATGGAAACTCGCCAAGGAAACTCTAAGGAGAAGGCAATGAAATGCTCTAAATGGAATAAGTCACTACTCGCGTTAACGTTACTCAGTGCCAGCAGTGCCTACGCAGAAACGCGTTGGGATATGGCCACCCCTTACCCCGATGCCACTTACCACACACAAAACATCGTTGAATTTGCTAAAGAAGTGAAAGCGGCGACCGATGGAGAACTCAACATTGTCGTTCATACCGGCTCGTCTTTGATCAAACACCCAGAAATTGCCCGCGCGGTTAAAACGCGTCAGGTGCAAATCGGCGAAGTCTTCATAGGCATTTTGGGTAACGAAGCCCCCATTTATAAATTGGATAATTTGCCGTTTCTCGCCACTAACTTTGAGCAAGCGAAAGCTCTGTATGATGCTTCTAAGTCGGCGTTAGAAGCTCAGTTAAACAAAGATGGCATGATGCTGCTTTACTCGGTGCCATGGCCTCCACAAGGCATTTACAGCAAGCAAGCGGTGGTCAATGTCGAGGACATGAAAGGGGCCAAAATGCGTGCCTATAGCCCAACCTTGTCTCGCCTCGCCGTGTTATTGGACGCGACGCCAACCACAGTGCAAAACGTTGAAATTCCTCAGGCTTTCTCGACCGGAATTATCGACATGATGATCACTTCATCCACCACAGGTGTGAACTCTCAGTCTTGGGATTACCTCAGCTATTACAACGACGTGCAAGCTTGGATTCCGAAAAACATGGTCATCGTTAACCAGCGCTCTTTTAAACGTTTGCCAAAAGAAGTGCAAACTGAACTCTTAGAAGCAGCGAAAAAAGCCGAGCAGCGCGGTTGGCAAATGGCTCGAGAGGAAACCATTTCGAAGACTCAAGGCCTTGCCGACAATGGCATTGAGGTTTCTAAGCCCAATGAAGGGCTCAAAACGTCACTGAAAGACATAGGTGCCGTTATGGCCAGTGAGTGGAAAGAAGAAGCGGGCGCGACCGGCTCTAAGGTCCTCGACGCTTATTATCAATCACAGCAATAATTTTGTGGATACAGTTAACAAACGAGCGCATGGCTTTGGCTGAGCGCTCAATCTGTTGCTTTAGGCCTTTTTCCTTCTCACTGACGGAATCAAATGGGGAGTGTCAAAGCGCCGATTTTCCACAACTGTCAAGCAACGAAAGTCAATGACGAAAGAAAAAGCCGTTATTTACGTCATCAGTGTGCCATCACGGCCTGCCAATAAAGACAAATAACGAGAACGAGTAAACGCAGAACAGGGAGTTCGATGATGCGTGATGGATTGGATAAATTGTACCGCTGGTCGGGCGCAGTCGCTGGGCTGTGTATTGTTTTAATTTGCCTTATTATTTTAGCCAGAGTTGTAGGGCGCTGGTTTGGCATCGCTATTCCATCGAGTGAAGACATCGCCGGATATCTGTTGGCTTCAGCGAGTTTTCTGGCTTTGGCTTACGCTTTTCGACAAGGGGCACACATCCGAGTGAGTTTATTCACTCAGCGTCTCGGGGCGCGTTATTTGCGTATCGTTGAATCTTTCGTCCTGTTGTTTGCTTCTGTATTGTCGGTGTATTTAAGCTATCAACTTTGTTACATGGTCTACGAATCCTGGTTATTTGAGGATGTCACTCACGGCTATATTCCGATGCCGCTGTGGTTAGTGCAGTTGCCGACTGCCTTGGGGGCTTTGCTGTTTGCGGTGTCGGTAGTCGATACGTGTTACCGGTATTGGACTGGCGCGGAAGGCATTCCTACCTCAGATGAAGAGCAATTGGTCCAACAAAATACGATATCAGGAGAAGGCCAATGAATGAGTTAATGATTGGCTTTGTCGCCTTGATTGTATTGTTTACCTTACTGGCTGGCGGCACATGGATTGCGTTGTCTTTGGTGTCTGTCGGCATTGTCGGCATGAGTTTACTCGGCAATCAATCGTTTGGCCTTATCTATGCCACCACGACCTGGGGCGCGATTTCAGATTGGTCGTTGGCGGCGCTACCACTGTTTATTTGGATGGGGGAGATCTTATTTCGCACTCGTTTATCCAAGGACTTATTTGAAGGTTTAACCCCCTGGCTCAATCGGATTCCGGGTTCTTTATTGCACGTCAATATCCTCAGTTGTGGTATGTTTGCCGCGGTTTCTGGCTCGTCGGCGGCCACCGCAGCGACGATCGGTAAAATGACTCTGCCAGAATTAAAGCGCCAAGGTTTTGATGACAAGATGGCGATTGGCACCTTAGCCGGCTCTGGTACGTTGGGGCTTTTGATCCCGCCATCGATTATTTTAATTGTTTACGGCGTGTCGGCGGAAGTCTCGATTGGCCGTTTGTTCATCGCCGGTGCCATCCCCGGGATCATGCTGTTGGCGATGTTTGTGGCGTTTACCATTTATTGGTCGTTGGCTCATCCTAAAATTGCCCCTAAATCGACCATTCAATACACTTGGGCGGATAAGGGCAAAGCCTTGATCAAGTTGATCCCCATTTTGTGTTTGGTGGTGTTTGTTTTAGGCTCTATTTACGGTGGCATCACTACGCCAACCGAAGCGGCATCGTTTGGGGTGTTAGGCGCATTGATTCTCGCGCTCACTAGCCGTACCTTGACCTTAGACACCTTTGTCCAGAGTTTGATGGGCGCGGTGAAAACCTCCTGCATGATCATTTTTATTTTGGCGGGAGCGGCCTTTTTAACCGTGGCAATGGGCTTTATTGGCTTGCCGAGAATGTTGGCAGAGCACATTGCACTTCTCGAATTGTCTCCATACATGTTATTGTTTTTCCTAACCATTTTGTTTGTCGTCCTCGGCTGTTTTCTCGATGGGATCTCAGTGGTGGTACTGACAACCTCAGTCGTGTTGCCCATGGTGACCCAAGCGGGTATCGACCCTTTGTGGTTTGGTATTTACATTGTGCTGGTGGTCGAAATGTCGCAAATTACCCCTCCGGTTGGCTTTAATTTGTTTGTGATCCAAAGTTTGACCGGCAAAGATATCTTATATGTGGCCAAAGCGGCGCTGCCCTTTTTCTTTGTGTTAATGTTGGCGGTGGTGGTGGTGACGGCGTTTCCACAGTTGGTCACTTGGCTACCGATGACAATGACGAAATAATTAAGAGAATGGGAGAATAGCCTATGAATGAGCCAGTGAATAAAAGGCCGATTGTCTCTTCTTCACACCTTGCGACAGCAGAGGGGATGGCACTCAGTGAATTTGAGTACGCCTTAACCATGATGAACAATGCCTTTCATCGTTGGATGCAATCTTGCAGTAGCGCCACCGGAATTTCTGAGCTGAGTCCGCTCGATATTATGGTGGTGCACAATGTGTATCATCGCGAGCGTCCTAAGCGAATCGCCGATGTGGCCTTTACGCTGAATATTGATGATTTGCACACGGTGTCCTATTCGGTGCGCAAATTGGTTAAGCTCGAGTTAGTGCAAGGTCGGCGCCAGGGCAAAGATACCTTTTACTCGGTGACCGAAGCCGGGGAAGATTTTTGTAATCGCTACAAAGAAACCCGCGAGCAGTTGTTGGTCGATGCGATTAAAAAGCTCGGTATGGATGAGCAATTAGGCGACATAGCCAGCGCGATGCGCACCTTATCCGGTTTTTACGATCAAGCGTCTCGCGCGGTTCGGTCGCTGTAAAAAACGACAAATCATGCAGTTTTGGTGATTTAACTGCATGATTTTTAACCTTGTGCTATACTCTACTGTGTGATTAGAAACACAGGGGAAAAACTATGGCTCCAGGTGCGAAAGACCTTAAGGAAGATGAGTTATATATCGCATTAATAAGCATACATGGATTGATAAGGGGCACAGATTTAGAATTAGGCCGAGATGCCGATACCGGCGGGCAAACCAAATACGTGGTGGATTTAGCCAAAGCGCTAGGTAAAAACTCGCGAGTCAGTCGAGTTGAACTGATTACGCGCCGCATTCAAGACCCCCACATCGATGAAATTTATTCCACGTTCAGTGAATCTCTCAACCAAGGCAGCCGTATTGTTCGCATTGATGGCGGCCCTTCAGAAACCTACTTTGCCAAAGAAAAGCTTTGGGATTATCTCGACAGTTTTGCCGATAACTTACTCGATTACTTTCGCCAGCAAGATCGCATGCCCGATGTGCTGCACAGCCATTATGCCGATGCCGGTTACGTAGCAACAAAATTGCACTTACAAACCGGTATTCCATTAGTTCACACCGGTCATTCATTGGGCCGAGACAAGCGAAAACGTTTGTTAGCCAGCGGTATGAGCCGGCAGCAAGTCGAAGAAAAATATAACATTTCTCAGCGCATTTATGCCGAAGAAAGCGTGTTGGCTAATGCCGATATGATCATCACCAGTACTCATCAAGAAATCAGCGATCAATACGACCTCTACGATTTTTACAAACCCAATGCGATGAAAGTGATCCCACCGGGCACCTCATTAGATGATTTTCATCCACCGCAACTCGGCGAGCCAGTTTCAGAGATACGAAAGTCGATCAGTCGCTTTCTCGATGATGCCGACAAGCCGATGATTTTGGCTTTATCTCGTCCCGACCCAAGAAAAAACATTGCCTCGCTGCTCAAAGCGTACGGTGAAAGCCCGACGCTACAAGAAAAAGCCAACTTAGTGATCATAGCTGGCAATCGCGACGATGTGCGCCAGATGGATGAGGGAGCACAAAGTGTATTGAGTGAGTTGATGGTGCTGATCGATGTTTACGATTTGTACGGCAAAGTGGCGTTACCTAAACATCACCTTTCTGAAGAAGTGCCGATGATTTACAAGATGGCCGCCAATTCGATGGGGGTGTTCGTCAATCCAGCGCTGACAGAGCCCTTTGGTTTGACTTTGCTCGAAGCGGCGGCGTGTGGGTTGCCTTTCGTTGCGACTGAAAATGGCGGTCCGGTCGACATTGTGCAAAATTGTCAGTGTGGATTGTTGGTCGATCCGCTTAATGTCAGTCAAATTGGCGAGGCGATTGAGTCATTGCTGCTTGACCCGGAAAAGTGGCGTCAATACTCGCAAAACGGCATTAAGAATGTGGCAGAGCAGTATTCTTGGCAGCACCACGCCAAACTCTACCTCAAAGAAGTCAAACGGCTTATTTCGACACCCGCCAACGTCATTGCACAAGATGAGATCCGCTTGGCGTCGCGTCACGTGCCGCGCATGCTGGTCTCGGGGTTAGATCGCACTTTGCTTAGCCCACAAAGCGATGGCTTAGAGGATTTTTCTAAGCTAATGAAGAGCAAACGCAAAGAGTGCGCCTTTGGCATTGCGACCGCTCGCCCTCTAGACAGCGTTTTGGCGGTGATGAAAAAACGCGGCTTACCAAAACCCGATATTTTGATTTGCAGCTTGGGCACCGAGATTTATTTTTCTCGTGAGCTCAACCCGAGTACCGATTGGCGACAATACATAGATCACAACTGGAACAGTAAAGCGATACGACGCATTTTATCAAAAATTAAAGGTCTGAAACGCTTGCCGCAAGATCAGCAAAGTCAGTTTAAATTGGCTTATGAAATGGTCTCCGATGAGGTGACATATGAAGACATTGTCGCCGCTTTGCGCAAGGAAGAGCAAACCGTCAATGTGTTTTTGTCGAACGAGCGCTTTATCGATGTGTTGCCCGTGCGCGCCTCAAAAGGGCTGGCGCTTCGCTATGTGGCGCGGCTTTGGGAGATCCCATTGCAAAACATTCTTGTTGCAGGTGGCTCAGGGACCGATGAAGATATGCTTGGCGGCAATATGCTCAATGTGATCGTCAATAACCGTAAACACGAGCAACTTTCTGATTACATCGAACAAAAAGCGATTTATTTTGCCGAGAACAACTACGCCAACGGCATTTTAGAAGCGATTGAGCACTTTGATTTCTTTGGTGCAGGAGACAGTGATGCCTAATCCACTTTTAATTTGTACTGATCTCGACCGCACCTTATTGCCCAATGGTGCGCAACCAGAATCCCCCGAGGCAAGAGGGCTTTTTGAACGCTTAGCTCAAGATGACAATACCATTATTGTTTATGCAACAGGGCGAGACAAAGGCTTAGTAGATGAAGCGATTGCCCAATATCAGCTGCCTTATCCTGATTTTTTGATTGCCGATGTCGGGTCGAGCATTTACTCGCGTGAGGATGAACAGTGGGTACAATGGCAAGGCTGGCGTGAGCGGCTTAAAGAAGACTGGGACGGTTATTCTCGCGAGCAAATGACGGCGCTGTTTCCACTTTCAGAGCAAGTCACCAGCCAAGATGAGTTTCACCAAGGGGAATTTAAGCTGAGTTTTATGATCGAACCGGTCGAGGCGTTAGAGGGGGTGTTGGCTGAGTATGAGCAAATCATCCAAGATAACGAGTTACACTGTCACTGCATTGCCAGTGAGAATGAGTTCGACAACCACGGTCTGATTGATATTTTGCCTACCCAGGCCAATAAGTTATTTGCGCTAGAGTATTTGATTGAACAGATGGCTTTTGACCCCAAGCAAGTGTTGTTTTCTGGAGACAGTGGCAATGATATCCAAGTACTGGCCAGTCACTTTCCTTCGGTGTTGGTCGCAAACGCCACGGAATCAATCAAAAGTAAAGCGATTGCGATGGCGAAACAACAGGGTAACAGCCATGCCTTGTATCTGGCTAAGGGAATGTCACCACAATTAAATGGCTGTTACGCGGCGGGGATCATTGAAGGGTTACATCACTTTTACCCGCAATTTGGCTTTGAATTGACTTAATGGAGTAAGTATTCAATGAAACAACAAGCAATTTATTTATTTGGGGAAGTGTTGTTTGACTGCTTTCCTGAGCAAGAGCCGGTATTGGGCGGTGCGCCTCTAAACGTCGCCTGGCATTTACAAGGTTTTGGTTATTCGCCGTACTTGGTTACCTCGGTCGGCGATGATGATCTAGGTAAAAAGCTGCAGCACAAGATGAGTGAATGGGGCTTGGCTCAAGACTATGTGCAAATCAATCAGCAATTGCCAACGGGGACGGTTGCGGTTGAGTTGATCGATGGTGAGCCCCATTACGACATTGTCGGCCCAGTGGCTTGGGATGACATTGATGAGCAGCAAGTGCCCGAACCCGAAGGCGGCTTTTTCTATCACGGTTCGCTCGCGTGTCGCAATAGCACGTCAAAACGCGCTTTGGATCGTTTGCTTACCCACAGCCGTGATGATCGCATTATCGATGTCAACTTGCGCCCGCCGCATTGGAGCAAAGAAGAAGTTTTGGCCAGCTTGCACTGCGGGTTGTTGGTCAAGTTGAGTTTGGATGAGTTGTATACCTTGTCGCCGCTTGACGAGGGCGAGTGGCAAGAACAAGCCTTGGCACTCAAACAATCGTTAGACATTGTTAATTTATTAGTCACACGCGGCGCACAAGGGGCGAGTTTGTTTGACGGCGAAGATCAGCGCTTTGATACCGCAGAAGATTTTCAGACTCTAGACAACGCCAATTGTCCGGTTGGCGCGGGCGATGCGTTTACCTCGGTGGTGATCATGGGCGTGATCAATCAATGGGATTGGTCGAATACCTTAGAGCGCGCGCATCAGTTTGCCGGTTACATTGTCACGCAACCCGGCGCGGTGGTCGAAGACATTACGATATATCAAGACTTTATCAATTTTTGGCATCTATAAGGGAGGTGAGCCATGTATGAACCCGTCTCCCATACGCTGCTCAATCAAATTTTTGACGATCTGGCCCCTAAGTTGGGCGAGAAAGAGCTGCGTTTTTTCTACAGTCGTTTAGGGGCGAACTTTTACGCCATTCACGGTTTGTTTGAACGTTTGTATGGCAATCGCGATGATTTTTATCACCATTTACGCCACTTAGTTGAGGTGTTGACGCTCAATTACCTCGAACGCAGTCCTGAGCTGCGCAAAAAAGATCGCGAAAGAGAAGAGCATCATCAGTGGTTTTTGGATCAAAAATGGGTTGGCATGGCCTTGTACGCCGATGGGTTTGCCAAAGATTTACAGGACTTAACCTCTCGAATCGATTACTTTTCTGAACTTGGGGTCAACTTTATTCACATTTTACCCATCATGGAGTGCCCAATCGGCAAGAGTGATGGCGGTTATGCGGTGAGTAATTTTCGCAAAGTCGATGAACGTGTCGGCACCAATGAGCAACTGCTTAATATTATCAACCATTGCAATCAAACCGATACCTTGATCGCACTAGACATGGTGGTCAACCACACCTCAGATCAACACCAATGGGCGATGAAAGCCAAAGCCGGCGATAAACAGTACCAAGATTGTTATTACATGTTTGACAATCGAGACATCCCCGACATGTTTGAACACACCATGCCGGATATTTTTCCTGAGCAAGACCCGGGTAACTTCACTTATAACGAGCAGATGAATAAATGGGTGATGACGGTGTTTAACTCCTATCAGTGGGATTTGAATTACACCAACCCTGCGGTGTTTATTGAAATGCTGGAAAACATTTTGTTCTGGGCCAACCAAGGAGTCGATATTTTGCGCCTTGATGCAGTGGCCTTTTTGTGGAAGAAAATGGGCACCGCCAGTCAAAATGAAGAAGAAGCGCATTTGCTGTTACAGCTGTTTAAAGATTGCTGCCAGATCGTTTCGCCAGGGTTGTTGTTTATTGCTGAGGCCATTGTGTCACCGACGGAGATCATTAAGTACTTTGGCGAAGACGCGGTGGTGGCCAAAGAATGTGAAATTGCCTATAACGCCACCTATATGGCGCTGATTTGGGATGCCGTGGCGACCAAAAATGCGAAATTGCTCAACCAGGGGATCCGCAGTTTACCCGGCAAGTTAGAACAAGCCACCTGGCTGAACTATTTGCGCTGTCACGATGACATCGGTTTTGGGTTTGACGATCACGATATCTATCACATCGGGTATGATGCCTATTGGCACCGCAAGTTCTTGATTGATTATTTCACGGGTAAGCATCCGAGCTCAGACGCTACCGGACGGATTTTTGGTCAAAACGACAAAACCGGCGATGCGCGTATTTCTGGCTCATTGGCGTCGTTAGTTGGGCTAGAGCAGGCGCTGGCGTCCGACGATCCACAACGGGTCGACGATTGTTGCCGTCATATCACCTTGCTGCACAGTTTGATCATGTCGTTTGGTGGTATCCCACTTTTGTATTACGGCGATGAAGTGGGCATGCTCAATGATTATTCTTTTGAATCCGATGAGCAAAAAAGTCACGATTCTCGCTGGTTACACAGGCCGCGGTTTGATTGGCAACAACTCGAGCTACGCCATCGTGAAGGTACAGTACAGCAGCGTATTTTCAACGACATTCGCAAGCTAATAGAAATTCGTAAAGCCACTCCGTCGTTCGCGGATTTTAACAATCGCGAATTGCTCGAGCTCAACAATGATAAGGTGTTTGGCTTTGTCCGTTACGATGTGCAAAACCCGTCGGAAAAGGTCTATGTGATTGCCAATATGTCGCTCGAGCCACAGACCATTTCTTTGCACGATATGACCAAGTCGCAGTATGTCCTACATCATCAATTGATCGATCTTTGGACGGGGACATCACCGACCTTGTACGATCAGTCCCTGGTTTTAGGCGGATTTCAATTTTATTGGCTTAAGTTGGCTTAAATTGATTTAGCCTTTCTCAACAACCACTCGGTGTGATGCCTGTCGCTGCATTTGTGACGGCGTCACACCGTAATGCTGTTTGAATAAGCGATTAAAGTTGGATTTTGAGTTAAAGCCGCATTCCAATGCCATGGTCATAATGGTGTCGTGGCGGTTTTGTTCAAGTAACCCTTTGATTTTTGCCAGGCGCATCTCATTGATCAATTGATAAAAGTTTTTCCCCAGCCCTTGATTTATGGCACTTGATACCTCGTGGTAAGGCAGTGACACTTGCTCGGCCAGTTGGTAAATCGACAGCTCACTTTCGGTAAACGCTTGACTTTGCTCTAGGTGTTCTAGGATCTTTTGCGCTTGTTGAACCCGTTTAGCGTTTGCTTGCGGTGCGGCTTGTTTGGCGATGTTCTGCCCATCGCGCGCTGTGTTTGGCTCGGGTTGTGGCATTGCTGTATTGCGGCTTTTCCATTTCTTGGCGATCGCTGGCAATGGCGGTTCAACTGACGGTAACCATGGGCATGCGTTTGGTGAGGCGCTAAAAATCGCTTTTTGGCGGGGGCCAAAGTAGCTGAGCAAGGCAATAAAAATCACATCTGTTCCCAGTTGAATACTGATCACCGGCGGTGCGCTGTTACTTGGCTCTGCAAGGTTATAGAGGAGATTGAAAACCGATAGCAGCGCAAAAGTGGCGGGCAAGGCGTAGATCCAAGTCAGTCGAAACGATAAGGGTTTATGGGCAAAGTAGTCACCGATGCGAGCTTGATGACGATGCAATAAACTCAAGGTGGCGACAGCATAGCCTATAAAACTGATTGAATTAATCAGGCCAAAATGCCTCATTAATGGAGCGAACCAATCGTTAAATGGGTTGCTGCTGTGCTCTATGCTTAAACCGGTTTCTGGTGCTGGGGAAGGGCGCATAAGCTCGGGGTGGCTCATCGCTAAGTACAGGGCGTAAAACACCATCGCAGGGAGCAAGTGGATAAGGTGGCGTCGAATCAGAGTTTGGTTGGTGGTTTGAGTGAGCGCGCGGACGTAAATCAGTAAAAGCGGTCCGTGTAATAAATTGAGCGTTGGGTTGGTCCAGGTGAAAAAGGGCTCAATGTCGAACGCATGAAAGGCCAGCCCAGTGTGAATCAGTGGCAGACACAGTAGGCACAGCCAAATCATGACGATGTGTTGCGGCGCCGTTTTTGCCTGCTGGTTGGCGAGGTTCACAACAGCCATCGCGGCCCAAGCCAGTCCCAATAGGCTGATTTCCCAATTTAATGTCTCAAAACCACTCAAAGTATGTCCTTCTAAAAAAAGCTAAATTGATATCGTTTTAGGTCCCATTCGAGGGGATTGGGACGATGCGTCGGTTAAGACGGATTAACATGGGGCACCAACGCTTTGATTTAGCCAGTTTTGACTTACCTCAGTATGGTTTAAGGCCTGTTAAATCTAACAGCGGATAAACTCAAGCATTGACCCACCAGGATGAGACATGGAGTTAAATAAGACGATGAAGCCTATCAAAAAAACACTCACCCCCATTGCGATGATCAGCGCAGCACTTTTGAGCACTCACCCCGTTTTTGGTGACACCTTTTTACCGGTGCTTCCTGGTACTGGTCAAAGTCAACATTACGATACTCAGGGAAATCCGTTATCCGTTTCATCGTCGAGCCTTTATACCGGGCAAGATGCGTCTCACCCCGGGCATGGTTTGCGCTATCGAGATAATGGTGACGGCACGGTAACAGACTTAAACACCGGATTGATGTGGCAAAAAGCGCACGATTTTACCCGTCGTACTTTAAAGCAGGCCAAGCAACATGTCGAGAATATGACGCTGGCCGGTTATGACGATTGGCGCATTCCGACCATCAAAGAGTTGTATTCGATCGCGGACATGGATGGTCAATTAATCAAACCAGGGGATGATGGGGTCAGTAAACCTTATATCGATACTGATTATTTTGAGTATCAATACGATAACCATTTAGCCTTTGCGGGCCAATTTTGGTCGAGTACTGTGTATGTCAAAAACGCAATTCAAAATTTTTCTAAGCATGGAGGCTTACAGGGGGCCTTTGGTTTTAACTTCTCGGACGGCCATATAAAGTCGTATGAAACCGGTCTTTTTTACGATGGTACAGAAATCACTCGCGCTGATCACATGTTTGTCCCGGGTTGTTTTGTTCGGGCAGTGCGCGGTACGACAACCCTGTATGATATGCATTACGTGGATAATCACGATGGCACGGTAACCGATCAATCCACACATTTGATGTGGGCGAAAGACGACAGTGGCAAGCGGATGAATTGGGTAGAGGCATTGGAATACGCGAAACAATCTGATTTAGCTGGTCACCACGATTGGCGTCTCCCTAATGCCAAAGAGTTGCAAAGCTTAGTCGATTATCAAAAAACGCAATTCCCGGCCATCAATACCAAGTATTTTAATACTACGTTAAAGCAATTTAACTCACCAAAAGACAGTTATTATTTTTGGACCAGTACCACGCAAGGCGACTTTAAGTGGACGGCGGATTACGTGTCGTTCGCTCAGGCGTGGAGTAAGAAAAACTCTGATGCTACTGAGTATTATGACTGGCACGGCGCCGGTGCTCAGCGCAGCGACCCAAAATCTGGTCAACCGAGTGATTATGAGTTGGCGTCAAAAATGGCCTCGGATTATATTTCGATTGATAACTGGGTGCGCTTGGTCAGAGACGAGGATTGATTGAAGGGAAACCAAGGTCGCTTCGCTCAAAGAACAGTGAAGGAGAGTCTAGGACAGTCTAGGACAGTGTGACACAGTGTAAGACAGTAAAAGCCAGGGGCAAGATCACTGCGTTTCAAGATCGCTGCGCTGCAAGTGGCAAGGAACAGACAGT
>JBFGYW010000044.1:0-20345 GCA_041587235.1 Vibrio sp. | reverse complement strand
CACACAAGCACTGAGCCATAAGGCCGCGCTCAAACAAAATACGCTTTTCGTTTTCATTCGGTTGTTCTCTTTTTTAGACTCTCATCGGGTTGCTGGTATATATAAAGGTTATCATGTTTTCACTCGCTCTCCTGCCGGCATCACTGTCTGTTTGCTGCGCTATCCTACTTGGCAAACCGTGACGCAGAAATGACAATTTGGCTTAATACTTGGTTTAGCCACACCGCGATCACTGTCACCGGCATTGACTTGTTACATCTGCTTTGATTCGCCCACAGCGGCGCAGAACAATTTGTGAAGACTGCAATTTGTGAAAACAAGGTGGCGAAGGAAACCAAGTTTCCCCTTCGCGGTCAAGTAAAAATATGACTTCAATCACACTCCGTTACTTTTTACCGCCCACTGTGAGCCGCGCTCTACCACTTAGTTAGCTATATGACCACTTAGCTCATTGCTCGCATCTTTGCTAGCGGTGCTGATTTACACTGCCTTCCATACCCTAAACATCTTGATTTACTTTACTCAAAAGGATACTTCGCTATGCTCTGGTTTATTATCTGTGTCGTAGCACTGTTAGCAGGCTACGCAATCTATGGCACTTTCATCGAAAAAGTGTTTGGCATTAAGCCCTCAAGACTGACCCCTGCTCACAGCCAACAAGACGGCGTTGACTTTGTCCCCATGTCGACCCCGAAAGTCTATTTAGTTCAACTGCTCAACATTGCCGGTGTCGGACCGATTTTTGGCCCTATCATGGGCGCACTGTACGGCCCGTCCGCCATGCTGTGGATCGTACTGGGCTGTATCTTTGCCGGTGGTGTGCACGATTATTTTTCCGGCATGTTGTCGGTGCGCAATAAAGGCGCCTCGGTACCCAGTCTATCCGGTCGATATTTAGGCCCTGGCGCAAAACACTTTATGAACCTTTTTGCCATTGTCTTATTACTGTTAGTCGGTGTGGTATTTGTTTCCGCCCCTGCTGGGATGATCACAAACCTCATCAATGAGCAAACTTCATGGCACATCGATACCACGACCATGGTTGCCATCATCTTTGCTTATTATGTCCTTGCAACCATTGTGCCTGTCGATAAAATCATCGGCCGTTTTTACCCCTTGTTTGGCGCCTTGTTGATCTTTATGTCGGTCGGGCTCATCGCGGCTGTCGCACTTTCAGATCAATACAGCGTTTTGGGTAACTTTACCTTCTCCGATATGCTCAAAAACCTTAACCCCAATGATATGCCCCTATGGCCTGCTCTGTTTATCACCATTGCATGTGGTGCAATTTCCGGTTTTCACGCCACTCAATCGCCTTTGATGGCACGCTGTATGGAAAATGAAAAGAACGGTCGATTTGTCTTTTATGGCGCCATGATTGGCGAAGGGGTGATTGCGCTCATTTGGTGCGCGATTGCATTGTCTTTCTTTGGCGATTTAAACGGCTTATCGGCTGCCATTAGTGACGGTGGCCCAGGCAATGTTGTTTACGCCTCTTCATTTGGTTTATTGGGTGTTTTTGGCGGTATCTTGGCTTTTCTTGGCGTGGTTATTTTGCCAATCACCTCAGGCGACACCGCCTTTCGCTCCAGTCGTCTTATCTTGGCAGAATACTTTAACGTCAACCAGAAAAACCTGCGCAATCGTCTGCTGATGGCCGCCCCATTATTTGTCTTAGGCGCTATCCTGACTCAAGTCGACTTTGGTATCATCTGGCGCTATTTTGGTTTTGCCAATCAAACCACCGCAGTGATGATGCTGTGGACGGCGTCAGCCTACTTACTGCGCCACAATAAATTCCACTGGATCAGTACTGTCCCAGCTATCTTCATGACCGCGGTGTGCATCACCTTTATCCTCAACAACAGCACCCTTGGCTTCGGTGTCGCGATGAACATTTCGACCACGCTGGGCATCTTAGGAGCATTGATGGTGACGGCCTATGTCATTAAGACCTCCAAAGGCAAAGGTGAAGCGCCACTTGACAGCGAAGAAACACAGGCGGTGAATAACAAAGCGACACATTCCGCCTAATCTTCCTCATGCCCCATCGCCATTTGGTGGGGCATCTCTCAGTTTTCTTTCCTCAAGACAAGTACAATCGGCTCGTTTTTCTCTTTTCGATTCGAGCCGTTATGGAATTGATCCTATCTTTGCTACAACAAATGTGCGTTTATTTAGTCCTCGCGTATATGCTGAGTAAAACGCCGCTGTTTTTACCGATTTTAAGCATATCGAAAAAACCTCAGCACCGCTTAATGGTCTACGTGACCTTTTCTTTATTTTGCATTCTCGGCAGCTACTTTGGCTTACACACCTCTGATGCCATTGCCAACACACGGGCAATTGGAGCAGTGATTGGCGGTTTGCTCGGTGGCCCTTTGGTCGGTTTTGCCACTGGGCTCACGGGCGGGTTACACCGTTATTCCATGGGTGGATTTACCGATCTCGCCTGTGCACTCTCCACCACCGCCGAAGGCTTGATTGGCGGGGTGGTCCACGTTTACTACCTGCGCCGCCAGCAACCCCTCGCCCTATTTCATCCGCTCAAAGTATTTACCGTCACCATGTGCGCCGAGATCGTTCAAATGCTGATCTTATTGCTGGTTGCCAAGCCGTTTGATCAAGCCTACCAATTGGTCGCGGAGATAGCCGCTCCCATGATCATCGCCAATTCGATCGGCGCTGCGCTCTTTATCAGTATTTTAAGTGACAAAAAAACCATTTTCGAAAAATACTCCGCGACCTTTTCCAGACGTGCATTGTCGATCGCCGACCGCTCTGTGGGCTTACTCTATTCGGGTTTTAACCAAAAAAATGCCGAAAAAGTGGCGCGTATTATTTACGAAGAGACCAACGTCGGCGCCGTCGCGATTACCGATAAAGACAAGATCTTGGCGTATATTGGCATTGGTGATGACCACCACCTGCCAGGAACCCCGATCTCTTCGCCTTCCACCATGGAAGCCATCGAACACAATCGCATTATTCACCTAGATGGCACAGAGCGGCACTACCAATGCTCAATCAATGCCCATTGCCGTCTCGGCTCGGCCCTGATCATTCCCCTGCATTCAGGCCAAGAAGTGGTTGGCAGTATCAAACTCTACGAACCCAAGCGAAAACTACTGTCTACGGTCAATATGTCGATGGCACAAGGCATTGCACAATTGTTGTCTAGCCAAATTGTCTATGGCGCTTACCAGCAGCAGCAAAGTTTGTTGGTACAAGCGGAAATTAAACTGCTGCAAGCTCAGGTAAACCCTCACTTTTTGTTCAACGCCCTCAATACCATCAGCGCCATCGTCAGGCGTGACCCCGACAATGCTCGCGCCTTAATCCAAAACTTGTCGCGCTTTTTTCGTCGCAACCTCAAACAAAACCCCTCTCTGGTCACCCTGGATGAGGAGTTACAACACGTCAACGCCTATTTATCGATTGAAAAAGCCCGTTTTGCCGATCGGCTGAGCGTTGACATTGATTGCCCAAAGAGCGCACTTGGCGCCAAACTGCCAAGCTTTACCTTGCAACCTTTGGTCGAAAACGCCATTAAACACGGTATCGGTCAGTGCCTCGACGGCGGCTATGTCCACATCATGATCGCTCATCAGTCGCCACACACCCTTTTTATTCAAGTGGAAGACAATGCCGGCCTTTATCAACCGAGCACCCGACAACACGACGGTTTGGGAATGGATATCGTCGACAAGCGTTTGATTCACCAATTCGGTCAGGACGCCGGGCTCGTCGTTTCTTGTCAACCTCACCAATACACTCGCATGGCTTTTACCTTACCATTTACCTCATGAGGTGTTTATGATCACTGCACTTGTTATCGATGACGAACCGTTAGCTCGGGAAGAAATGTGTCAATTACTCGCCGAAACCGACCTGGTTGAGGTGATAGGACAAGCCAATAATGCCATCGAAGGCATGAAAAAACTCCAACAACTCAAGCCCGATGTGGTGTTTCTCGATATTGAAATGCCACAAGTCTCGGGCTTAGATATGTTGGCCATGCTCGACACTGACACCATGCCCCACATTGTGTTTGTAACCGCTTTTGAGCACTACGCCTTGCAAGCCTTTGAAGACAACGCCTTTGATTACTTACTCAAACCCGTTGAACCAAACCGGCTCAACAAAACACTCACACGGATAAAAAAGGCGCAATACGAACAACAGGACTTGTCCGCTCTCACCCCCGAGCACTTAAGCCAAATCCCTTGTATTGGACACCAGCGGATCTTTTTTGTCCCACAACAAGAGATAGAATGCGCCTATAGCGACCTGCGCGGCGTACACCTTGTCACCGCACAGCAAACCTCAGACACACAATTGACCTTAAAGGTATTAGAAAACAAAACCGATTTAGTGCGCTGCCACCGTCAATACTTGGTCCGCTTAACCTCGATTCGAGAGATCAAACTACAAGACAATGGGCTTGCTACGCTTTCGACACACAGCGGTCATCAAGTCCCGGTCAGTCGGCGTTATTTTCGCAGTCTAAAAGAGGCATTGGGGCTGGGGTTAAGTCACTAGCGCGCAATGCCTCTCATATCGCGCGCAGCAAGCACGCCTCGCTTTAGCGCACATGCATTGCCAATCTCTATCAACAATAACCAACAGATAAGCCTTGGCCATAGTCCGCTGTAGATGGCGGCGGTGTGACAAAGAAATTCACCTCGATTTCACTTTGAGCACTAGTGTTTGCTGTAGCGATAGGAGTAGACTGGGATGACGTAAACCACCATGAGGATTGAAAATATGGAACAAATTCGCAATAAGCACCTGCTCAGCGCCCTGTGTCCTGCCAGTGAGACGGCCATTGCTGTCGACAATCCCGCGACAGGGGAGATCATCGCTTATGTCCCTTCTTTTTCAGCTCAACAAGTGGAAGTATTGATTGCCAAATCAAAACAAGCTCAGGTATCGTGGCAAGCGACGAGCGCCGAACAGCGCAGTGACATTCTTTATCGCTGGTACGAGTTAATGTTGGAAAACCAAGATGATCTCGCGCGCATCATGACTCTGGAGCAAGGTAAATCGTTGTCTGAGGCGATGGGCGAAGTGAAATACGGCGCGTCTTTTGTCAAATGGTTTGCCGAGCAAGCGAGAAGAACGCTCGGAGAGACCATTCCTAGCCCTGCGGCCAACAAACGTTTGATGACGGTTAAGCAAGCAGTTGGTGTCACCGCGGCGATTACCCCTTGGAACTTCCCCATTGCGATGATCACACGCAAAGCCGCACCTGCCCTAGCCGCTGGATGCAGTATGCTGGTCAAACCGGCAGCACAAACCCCAATTAGCGCTTATGCCTGCCAAGCATTAGCCTTACAAGCGGGCCTC
This sequence comes from Vibrio sp., assembly GCA_041587235.1. GTDB lineage: Bacteria > Pseudomonadota > Gammaproteobacteria > Enterobacterales > Vibrionaceae > Vibrio. The sequence goes on along the minus strand of JBFGYW010000044.1, from coordinate 14,996 downwards.
CCCGAGGACTTGTTGACGATCGTCAATCATCAAGATGCCAGTGTGATTGGCGATATTTTTTGCCAACATCCCGAGATCAAGAAGTTGTCTTTTACTGGCTCAACCAAAGTAGGCCGTATACTGATGGAACAGTGTGCCAGTACCGTGAAACGCACCTCGATGGAACTCGGTGGCAATGCGCCCTTTATTGTTTTTAACGACGCCGACATCGACGATGCGGTACAAGGCGCCATCGCCTCTAAGTTTCGCAACGCCGGCCAAACCTGCGTCTGCGCCAATCGCTTTTATGTCCAGCGCGATGTCTATGATCAATTTGTCGACAAGTTTGTCGCCGCGACTAGCCAACTCAAGGTCGGGCAAGGTTTACAAGCCGACACAGATATCGGGCCACTGATTGACGATCGCGCCAAGCAAAGTGTGATGGCTCACCTTGAGCGCGCCGTCGAACAAGGCGCACGCCTCGCGCTGGGCGGCAAAGAGTTAGATGGCCGATTTGTCGAGCCGAGCATCCTGACTGAGGTGACTGCAGATATGGATATTGTCAGCAGTGAAATCTTTGGCCCTGTCGCCCCAGTGATCGCCTTTGATGATGAAGACGACTTAATTGCGCAAGCCAATGACACCATCTACGGCTTGGCCAGTTATTTCTACACCGCGTCAATCCCGCGTGCCTTTAAAGTCGCCGAAGCTCTTGAATACGGCATGGTCGGCATTAACGAAGGTTTGATCTCAACTGAGGTCGCCCCATTTGGCGGCGTCAAGCAATCCGGCGTTGGCCGTGAAGGCGGCCAGCAAGGCATCGATGAATATCTCAACATCAAATACCTGTGCTTTGGCGGGCTTTAGTTCTTGTTATAAATACCGACCGCCCTATGGCTCAAATGACGATGAGATAAAGCAAAAAAAATGCGCCGACAAGGCGCATTTTTTATTGTTGTTTTCCATGCCACTGGCAACCGACGAACGATCAGCCCACTTGCTTAATTTGCAGCTCTTTGGGCACTTCAAAGACCATATTTTCTTCTCGGCCGAGGACTTCTTCAACCTCGTCTTCTGCGCCCAAACTTTTGATGCGCTCGATGATCTGTGCGACCAACTCCTCAGGCGCCGATGCCCCAGCGGTCACCCCTACTTTCTTGACACTGTCAAACCAAGTCGGCTGAATATCCTCTGCCGTATCAATCAAATAGCCAGCAGTACCGAGCTTTTCAGCCAACTCTTTTAAACGCGTGGAGTTTGAAGAGTTTTTCGACCCCACCACAATCATCACATCGACTTCGCGCGCCATTTCTCGCACTGCGTCTTGACGGTTTTGAGTCGCGTAACAAATGTCGTCTTTACGCGGTCCTTGAATATCGGGGAACACACGGCGCAATTCATCAATCACATCGGCCGTCTCATCGACAGACAAGGTGGTTTGGCTCACGTAGTGCAAATGGCTTTGATCTTTAACTTTGTCTTTCAAACCCGCGACATCTTGCGGTGTTTCCACTAAATACATCCCACCGGTCTCGCTGTGGTATTGCCCCATAGTGCCTTCGACCTCTGGGTGACCAGCGTGGCCAATCAAGACCACTTCCATATTGCGGCGACTGGCACGAGAAACTTCCATATGAACTTTGGTTACCAAAGGACAAGTGGCATCAAACACGGTTAAGGCTCGGCGTTTGGCTTCTTGTCTGACCGCTTGTGACACGCCATGAGCAGAAAAAATGACAATACTGTCGTCAGGCACTTCATGCAATTCTTCGACAAATACCGCACCACGGCGTTTTAATCCTTCAACCACAAAGCGATTGTGCACCACTTCATGACGTACGTATATCGGGGGCTGATAGAGTTCTAAGGCGCGTTCTACGATGCTAATCGCTCGATCCACCCCAGCACAAAAGCCTCTGGGATTGGCTAACAATATCTTCATTTTGTCGCTCATGCTATTGGGTAACCCGTTTATTCTACCGCTAAAATTTCAACTTCAAAAGTCACATCTTGCCCAGCGAGGGGGTGATTAAAATCTACGGTCACTGAATCGCCGATGATCTCGGTGATAATACCGGGGATCTCCATACCATCGGGGCCAGAAAAAGCCATGATAGTACCCACTTCAACAGCGGCATCACCGACAAATCGACTGCGATCCATATGGTGGATGTTATCTGGATTTGGCAAACCAAACGCGTCTTCCGCCTGCAATGGGATCGATTGTTTATCACCGGGTTTTAAACCGATTAAGCATTGCTCGAAGTTCTCACTCAGGCTGCCATCACCAATCACTAATTTGGCGGGTTTGCCTTGATTTAAAGTGCTGTCGGCCACCGAGCCATTGGCCATAATAATACTAAAATGCAACGTCACCAGAGAGTTTTGCGTAATCATAGTATCCCTTCTTATGCGTTTCTATAAAGCCACCACAAAAAAGCGTTTACGCCATTGTCGGTGATAGAGAGCAAAATAACTGTGAAAAAAAGCGCCGTCGTAATGACAGCGCTGATGAGAAGTAGCAAACGTTATTTGCCATCGGGCTGAGAGCGAAAACCATCTAAAATGATCAACGCCGCGCCAATACAAATCGCCGAGTCTGCGAGGTTAAAGGCCGGCCAATGACTGTTACCCCAGAAAAAGTCGAGGTAATCAATCACAAAACCATGCACGATGCGATCAAACACATTGCCGATCGCCCCACCAACAATTAACGCGTATGACACATTATTCAGCGCGGGCTTTGCCGGTTGTCGGCGCATTGAAAAAAGCAAAAAGGCGCTTACGCCAATGGCAATCGCGGTAAACAACCAGCGCTGCCAGCCCCCTTCATCACTCAAGAAACTAAACGCGGCACCGTGGTTTTGGACGTAAAGCAAATTGAAAAATGGCAGTACTTCGATGCGGTGTTGCCACCCCATTGGAATTGTGTGAAGCACCAAAAATTTTATAGCGATATCAGCGACAAAAACCAGAATGGCCAGCCAAAGCCAGCGCATTCCAGATTGTTGCCAAGTCAGATTAGATTGGCTCATGAGTATCCTATTGGTTAAGCAAAGTGACGGCTCTCGCCTTCTCCCTCTACGTTAGACACACAACGCGCACAAATGGTTTCGTGACCTTGAATGTGACCAACTTCAGGAGTGTGGTGCCAACAGCGATCGCATTTCTCTGCTTCGGTTTTAACCACGTCTACCCACAAACCGGCTAGGTCTGTTTCTTTTGCTTGCTCTGATTTGCTGTCTAAGCTGACGACTTTAGCCGCTGAAGTCAACAAGACAAAGCGCAACTCGTCTTGCAGGCGGTTTAGCACTTGCGCAATGTCATCCGACGCGTATAGCGTCACTTCTGCTTGCAGTGAGCCGCCAATGGTTTTTTCGTTACGAGCCGCTTCTAACAACTTATTCACCGCAGCGCGAACTTCTTGCACTTTTAACCAATCGCCATTGCTGAGCAGTTCATCATCAGACAAGGCAAAGAGACCCTCGTACCACTCTTCGGTAAAGACGAACTTCGCGCGTTGGCCCGGCATTTCATTCCAGATTTCATCGGCCGTGAAGGACATAATCGGCGCCATCCAGCGTACCAAGGCTTCCACAATGTGATACAAGGCAGTCTGACAACTGCGCTGAGCATGGCTGCCGAGCTTAGCCGTATACTGGCGGTCTTTGATAATGTCGAGGTAGAAAGAGCCCATTTCGATCGAACAAAAACGCATAAGTCGCTGAGTGACCGCATGCGTGTTGTACTCTTGATACGCCGCTAAAATATCTTGTTGAGCCGATAAAGCCTGGCCCACAGCCCAGCGATCCAGTGCCACCATATCTTCTGCCGCGACCATATCCGTTTCTGGATTAAAGCCGTTGAGGTTGGCCAGTAAGAAACGCGAGGTGTTGCGAATACGGCGATAGGCATCGGCGCTGCGCTTGAGAATTTCGTCAGACACGGCCACTTCGCCGGTGTAATCGGTTGAGGCAACCCAAAGGCGCAAAATATCGGCACCGAGTTTATTGGTCACATCTTTTGGCGCCACCACGTTGCCCACTGATTTCGACATTTTACGGCCTTGACCGTCAACGACAAAACCGTGAGTCAGTACTTCTTTGTAAGGCGCAACATCGTTGATCGCCACACTAGAAATCAGTGACGATTGGAACCAGCCGCGGTGTTGGTCAGAGCCTTCTAGGTACATATCGGCTTTGTGACCGTTAAACTCTTCGCGGTTGTCGACCACGGCAGAGTGCGTCACACCAGAGTCAAACCACACATCTAGCGTATCTAATACTTTTTCGTAATTGGCCGCATCGTCAGCGCCTAATAACGTCTCAGGCTCAACGTCCCACCAAGCTTGAATGCCTTGCTCTTCGACTAACTGAGCCACTTTTTCAATCAGCTCAAGTGAGTTAGGATGCAATTCAGCAGTCTCTTTATGTACAAATAAAGCAATCGGCACACCCCAAGTACGCTGGCGAGAAATACACCACTCAGGGCGACCTTCAACCATACTTTCGATGCGGTTTTGACCCCACTCTGGTATCCATTGTACGCCTTTGATTGCCTCAAGCGCTTTGGCGCGTAGGCCCGCTTGATCCATAGAGACAAACCACTGAGGCGTCGCGCGGAAAATGATCGGCGTTTTATGGCGCCAACAATGTGGGTAGCTGTGCTCATAAGCGTGATGATGCAATAATGCGCCGCGCTCTTTTAGCACCTCTAACACTGAATCATTCGCTTTAAAGACGTGTTGACCAGCGAACAGTTCGGTATCGGGCAGATAAACGCCGTTAGAGCCAACCGGGTTGGCCACTTCAAGTTGGTATTGTTGGCCAACGGCAAAGTCTTCTTGGCCGTGGCCTGGAGCGGTGTGCACAACACCGGTACCGGCGTCGGTCGTCACGTGATCGCCCAAAATAGCCGGGACAGTAAAGTCGTAAAACGGATGTTGGAATTGCGCCAACTCAAGCTCGACACCCGTTGTAAAGCCCAGGTTGTGATAGTGTTCAATGCCTGCGCGATCCATCACATCTTTCACTAACTCTGCCGCCACAATGATGCGCTCTGGGTTGTCCCCTTCAACTTGTACCAAAGCGTACTCGAGATCGTCACGCACACACACCGCTCGGTTAGCCGGTAAGGTCCACGGCGTGGTGGTCCAGATGACCACAGACACATCGCCTTGTCCCGCTTTGCCTTCCAATAAGTTAAACTTGGCGAGCAGAGCGTCTTGGTCTGCCGCTTTAAAGCGCACGTCAATAGATGGAGACACTTTGTCTTTGTATTCCACTTCCGCTTCTGCCAAAGCACTGCCACAATCAGTACACCAATGCACAGGCTTGAAACCTTTGAGCAGGTGACCTTTGTCGGCAATTTTGCCCAAGGCGCGGATAATGTTGGCTTCTGTCGCAAAATCCATGGTGCGGTAAGGTTTATCCCACTCACCTAAAACACCAAGGCGCTTAAAGCTCTCTTTTTGCCCTTCGACTTGACCTGCCGCGTATTCGCGACACTTTTGACGAAACTCCGCGGCGCTGACCTTGTGGCCAGGTTTGCCCACTTTCTTCTCAACCATTAACTCGATAGGCAGACCGTGGCAGTCCCAACCAGGAACATAAGGTGCATCATAGCCAGACAAGGTTTTGGATTTAATAATAATGTCTTTAAGAATCTTGTTGAGAGCGTGGCCAATGTGAATATCACCGTTTGCATAAGGAGGGCCATCATGCAAAATGAACGATTTTTTACCTTTTTTAGCTTCACGGATTGCACCGTAAAGGTCTTCTTTATACCAGCGCGCCAGCATTTGTGGCTCTCGATTAGCCAAATTACCGCGCATCGGAAACCCTGTTTCAGGCAAATTCAGGGTATCTTTATACTCACTCATCGATTCTTAATTCCGTTGTGTTGGGCGAAGTTAGACATTATGCCAGTCAGTGGTCAAAGCCGACTAGCGCTCAAACTGAAGCAGCCACACCCGAGCGGCTTCAGCATCCAATTCAATTTGTTGTTTTAACGCCTCAAAAGACGCAAACTTTTCTTCATTTCTCAATTTGTGCTTAAGCACCACCTCAAGCTGCTGACCGTATAAATTACCGCGGTAGTCAAAGAGGTGAACTTCAAGCTGTTGACGGGTGCCATTGACGGTCGGGCGGTGACCAATATTCGCCACACCACCAAAAGTAGACTGGCCATCAACGCCTTTCACTTCAACAACATACACCCCTGACACTGGTGAAACACAGCGTTTTAAAGGAATATTTGCGGTTGGAAAACCAATCGTACGGCCTAGTTTTCGGCCGTGAGACACTCGACCCTGTATACTGTATTCACGCCCAAGCATCTTGGCCGCGTCATCAAATCTATCGTCAGCCAGGGCTTGACGGATCAAGGTACTGCTGACACGCGCGGTTTGCAAACAAAAACTTTGTGTGCTGACGACCTCAAAGCCATAGCGCTCACCGGCCGCTTTGAGCAGTTCAAAATTCCCTTGGCGGCGGCGGCCAAAACAAAAGTCGTCCCCTACGACGAGAAATTTAACACCCAAACGTTCCACCAACAAGTCGCGGATAAAGGCTTGCGCTTCAATTTGGGCAAACTCTGCCGTAAAATTGACGCATAACAAGCGATCTAACGACAACTTGTTCAATTGTACGACTTTGTCTCGCAAGCGTGTTAACCGGGCCGGCGCTTTGTCTTTGGCGAAACGCTCGAGCGGTTGAGGTTCAAACGTCATCACAACAGAGGGAAGGTCGAGGGCTTTCGAATGTTCAGCCACTTGTTTAAGCACGGCTTGATGGCCCAAGTGCACACCATCAAAATTGCCGATGGTCAGTACACACCCGTGATGGTGAGATTGAATATTGTGAATTCCTCGAATTAATTCCATCGATGTGTTACCTGTGCCTCTGTTGTTTCTAATAGATGAAAACTGGCGGATTATATACTTTTACATTGACTCTGTCGCTGACTTTACATCCTTTAGTCGCCAACCCAGTGCCAACAAGGTCAATAAGTAAGCCGCACCGCCTAACCCGATGTGCACCAGCAACTGAATCACTCGCTCAACCAGTGACCACTGAACCCACTGAGCCAATGGTGGCAAGTGCCAATGAAGCGCCCAAGCCATGACCAGACCCGCGACCACGACCCGGCCCAAATACACCCCTGTCGCTTTGGTCACTCGATACACTTGTGCTCGGTGCAAACCGCGATACAAGAGTAACATATTCAACAATGCCGACAACGACGTGGCCATCGCCAAACCAACATAACCATAAAAGTAAGCAAAGATGGCATTAAAGACCATATTGGTCACCATGGCTATAATGCCAAAGCGCACGGGTGTTTTCGTGTCTTGACGAGAATAATACCCCGGTGCTAACACTTTAATCAACATAAAGCTCAATAACCCGCTGGCATAAGCCAACAAAGACAGCCCCGCCTGCTCGACATCACTTAACGCAAACTCGCCGCGCATAAACAGCACCATCAACATAGGCTTAGCCAGAACCATCAGGCCCAACATCGCCGGCACGCCGAGCAGCACCACCATTCTTATCCCCCAATCCATGGTCGAGGCAAAACCGGACGCCTCAGCATCGACGTGCTTTCTCGACAGTGCCGGTAAGATCACAGTCGCGATGGCAATGCCAAACAATCCCAAAGGAAACTCGAGCAAACGATCAGAATAATACAGCCAACTGATCGCGCCAGTGGCTAAAAAGCTGGCAATAAAAGTATCGAGCAATAAGTTAATCTGACTCACCGACACCCCAAACAGCGCAGGCAGCATTAATTTGCGTATTTTTACCACCCCAGGGTGCGTCCAGCCCCAAGAGGGTTTTACCAACAGCCCAGCTTTAGCCAAAAACGGGATCTGGAATAAAAACTGCACTAACCCCCCGAGAAACACCCCACAAGCGAGGGCAATTTCAGGCTGGGGTAAACGCGGGGCCAAAAAGATCGCACAGCTAATAATGGCAATGTTGAGAAACACTGGAGTAAAAGAAGACACGGCAAATCGGCCAAGGGTATTTAAAATGGCCCCCGACAAAGCAACAAAGGTCACAAACCACAGATAAGGAAAGGTGATTTTGAGTAAAAGACTGGCCAGTTCAAACTTTTCAGCCGCTGGACCGCCGTGTAACCAATCCCAAAACCACCCCGCGCCAAACAGTGCCGTGACCCCCGCCGACCCCAACACCCCCATCAGGGTGACCAGTGTGACCAATACCCCAAGGGTACCAGAGACTTTCGCGATCAACTCTCGGGTTTTTGTGTCATCGTCTTGCGCTTGGTACTCGGTTAATACCGGAACAAACGCCTGTGAGAAAGCCCCTTCGGCAAATAAGCGTCGTAAAAAGTTGGGAATTTTATTGGCAAAGAAAAAAACATCTGCACTGGCGCCGGCGCCCATCAAATTGGCGACCACTATATCTCGAACCAAACCTAATACACGGGAAACCAGCGTCATGGCGCTGACAATCATACCGGACTTGAGAAGTCGTTTACTCACATTTACCTCGAGACATAAAGTTAAACCCTGAAAATTAAGCAATTAAAACCAATATATGCATTTTCCGTTAGAGAAGTATTAGCATTGGCTAGAAAATACTGTTAGAATCCACGCCATCTTAACCGCGAAGACCTTTTCATTCCAAAAAATTGTTTGGTTTCGATTGGTTTTTGCACAAACCATTTGACATTTGAGAGCAAATAGGGGATATTCCCTGCCCTTAAATCGTCAACAGAACAAAGTTTTTGGGAGTTAGACCCTTGGCAAATAGTAAATCTGCTAAGAAGCGCGCTATCCAAGCTGAGAAACGTCGCCAGCACAACGCTAGCCGTCGTTCTATGATGCGCACTTACATGAAGAAAACAGTTGCTGCTATCGAAGCTGGCGACAAAGAAGCTGCAACTGCTGCATTCGCTGCAGTTACACCGATTCTTGACCGTATGGCAACTAAAGGCCTTATTCATAAGAATAAAGCTGCTCGTCATAAATCAAGCTTCGCTGCAAAAATCAAAGCACTTTAATAGTACTCTGATAGCAACGAGATAAAAAACCGGCCTTGGCCGGTTTTTTTTATTGCCTATTTTTGAGTGCTAGCGATACGCAAAGCCCATCGCTAGGGTTTACAATAGAGATCGTGCAATAGGTTCATGATTTTCTTGACCTCATCACTCGCCAAAGAGTAAAACACCACTTGCGCTTCTTTGCGCGTTGTCACTATGTTCTCTCTTCTTAACCAAGCGAGGTGTTGGGATAACGCCGATTGGCTCAAATCTAAACATCCGCACAACTCCCCGACTGAATATTCTTTTTCATACAATAAACACAGTATCTGTAGCCGACGTTCATTGGCCATCGCTTTTAACGTGCTCACCGCTTGCGGTGCATTTTTTTCCATTTGCGCTAAATTCATTGCTTATCCTATTAAACGCTTGCCATTAAACACTTCGCCTTAAACGATCATGCCATCGGTTTGATTGAGCAGTTGACTGAAATCTGCATCGCAGACGTTTTTTACCGCCGGGTGTTGGATCATCCGCTCTGCAAAAATAACATAATACTCTTCTTTGAGCTCTTCAATAATATCCAAACAAAACAACTGGCTGTCCGGTCTTGAATGCGGATTAACATAACTGGCAGGCGCCAGAAACAAACAATCGCGATGGTAGGCAGCAAAAGCTTTAATCAAGGCGACATCATCAAACTCGCCAAGAATTTGCGCCTGAACGCCTTGTCGGTCTAGCCATTGCATCACTTTGCGTCCCATTGCCGTTCGACGCCCAGGTAAGATCAATGGCTTGCTGGAAAGCATCTCAATCAAAGGCTGTGATGCTTGGCGGCCGCTGTAACTAAAAAACGCCATATTCGTCTCACCCAATTTTTTGCTGTACAGCCCCGGACTTTGCGTCGAGTCAACCGGACAATCGGATAAAATCATATCGAGATTGTGTTGAGACAAGCGCTCTAGCAACATCTCGTGAGTCGACTCATAGCAGCGCAAATGAATCGAATTATCGGCAGGTACAGTAGTCATCAAGATTTTACTGACCATTTGTTTCGAGAGCGCATCAGCAACCCCCACTTCAAATAAGATATTAGAGTGTTGACTGTAATTGACAATATCCAACATTTCATAACTTAAGCCAAACATGCGATCAGCGTATTTATACACAAGCTGCCCTAACTCCGTCGGCTCAACCGTTCGGCCATTACGCTTGGTCAACTTGCCTGCCATGCGATCTTCAAGGGCTTTGATTTGGCCGGTGACGGTCTGAGGGGTTAAAAACAGCGCCTCAGCCGCTTTACTGATCGAACCTTGTTTGCACACCATCCAGAAGTAGTAAAGGTGGTTATAGTTAAGGTGAGACATAAAGAGACTCTAAAATAAAGACATCTCGCATGTATAACAAAGTCAGCTCGACAATTCAATAAATCGGTTTTACCGAATCATAAGCCAATAAAAACCAGTTTATTACGAAACAAAAGGCTACAAATTGTCATATGAGAATTAATACAAACTACAATAACGTTAAAAATCATATAGATAGAAATACAACGGTCAAAAAACACAAAATCATGACTTTTCACTGTCACATTAATGAAACATAAGCGACTTATTATCCCTGCTCATTTTATCAATTATGATTTTTTTAATCTAAACTCTCGCTGTTTCGCCGCTTTGGCTGACATCGAAACAATCGATAACACCTTGATCAAGCCACTTTTTGCTTGATTGAATGGAGAATGATTATGCAAGACCAAGCCACCATCACGCGAAGTGACCCGCGCACTTCCAATACCCTTAAATGGATAAACTTGGTATTTATGCTTTATTTGCTGCTTGTGGCCGTTTCTATGGTTGGAAGTGGCTTCAAATTAGCCAGTGGTGAGCACGCCAAAGAATTATTTGCTTTTGCATCCCACCCTGTTGCCGGCCTGATGATTGGCTTATTGGCAACGGCATTAATCCAATCTTCAAGCACCGTGACCTCTATCATTGTTGGTCTAGTCGCAGGGGGCTTACCTGTTGCTACTGCAATTCCGATGATTATGGGAGCCAATATCGGCACCACGGTGACCAACACCTTGGTCAGTTTGGGGCACATCCGCAACAAAGAAGAATTTAAACGCGCTTTTGCCTGTGCCACAATTCACGATTTCTTCAATGTTTTAGCGGTAGGTATTTTCTTGCCACTCGAATTAATGTTTGGCATTTTAGAAAAGCTTTCTCATTGGTTGGTTTCTCCTCTGTTAGCCACCGGTGATATGAGTATTAAAGGGTTTAACTTTATTAAGCCATTGACCAAGCCCGTCGTAAACTCAGCGAAAGAGACTTTGGCGCCGCTTGGTGATACCTTCGCCGGTGTTGCATTAATTGCGATCGGTATTACCGTGATTTTCTTGGCCATTACTGTGATGGGTAAACTGATGAAGAGCTTAATGGTTGGTCGTGCTCGCGACATGCTCAAAAGCGCCATTGGTCGCGGTCCTATTCACGGTATGTTCTCTGGCACCATTGTGACCATTTTGGTTCAATCATCTTCAACCACCACCAGCTTAATGGTACCGCTTGTCGGATCGGGCGTGCTTAAAGTTCGCGATGTCTACCCTTTCACTTTAGGGGCCAACATTGGTACTTGTATTACCGCCTTACTGGCAGCGACATCGGCAAGTGGTGAGTTCGCCGTCTTTGCTCTGCAGATTGCTTTAGTGCACTTGTGCTTTAACGTGCTGGCCACTGCGCTGATTTATGGCGTGCCTTGGCTGAGAAACCTACCGCTTAAAGGCGCGGATTGGATTTCTGATTTGGCGCTCAAAAACAAAGCCATTGCCGGTGGTTACTTACTTAGCGTCTTTATTGTAATTCCCGGTCTGATTGTTGCCTTTACCTAAGCAAATCAGCAAAAAATACACACCGAAAGCGGAAGCCAACTGGCTTCCGTTTTTTGTTGCTGGCATTTTTTGTTACCATAGAGGCAGATTAACTCCTGAGTATAGTGAATGAAAAAGACAAACCGCCAATACGAAGACCTGTGCCAACGCATACTCGATGAAGGTATTTGGGTCGAAAATGAACGGACTGGTAAACGCTGCTTAACCATTATTAACGCCGATTTAGAGTACAATATGGCCAATAATGAGTTTCCATTGGTCACAACGCGCAAAGCGTTTTGGAAGAGCGCCATCGCCGAGATGCTCGGTTACCTACGTGGCTATGACAATGCCGCTCAGTTTCGTCAACTCGGTACCAAAACCTGGGACGCCAACGCCAACCTAAACCAAGCTTGGCTCGACAATACCTATCGCCGAGGCGAAGACGATATGGGCCGTGTCTATGGCGTTCAAGGTCGCCAATGGGCAAAACCCGATGGCGGTTCGGTTGATCAGCTAAAAAAAATCATCAACAACTTAAGCCAGGGCATTGATGACCGCGGTGAAATCCTCAATTTTTATAACCCAGGTGAGTTTCACATGGGTTGTCTGCGTCCTTGTATGTACAGCCACCACTTTTCATTGCTCGGTGACACTCTTTACTTAAATAGTACTCAACGCAGCTGTGACGTGCCGCTTGGTTTAGTGTTTAATCAAATTCAAGTGGCTTGGTTATTGCAAATTACTGCTCAAATCACGGGTTTAAAAGCGGGGAAAGCGTTTCACAAAATCGTCAATGCCCACATCTACGAAGATCAAGTGCCATTGATGAAAGAACAAGTCAAACGCGAGCCTTTTGCCGCCCCTCAATTGGTTATCAATCCAAACATCCGCACTCTAGAAGACTTAGAGACTTGGGTGACGGTCGATGATTTTGACGTGGTGGGCTATCAGCATCACGAGCCCATTAAATACCCTTTTGCCGTTTAGACAGGCAATAAAAATGGGGCCTTATGATAAGGCCCCATTTTTTAATACCACATTGTTTTCATGCCACCTTGCTTATTTGGCCATTTTCGCGTCTTTTGACACCGGCTGACGATAAGCCCAAATCATAATCGCCAAACCAAGAATAATCATTGGCAATGATAAAATCTGCCCCATCGAAATCACACCCTCAAACAAACCGAGCTGTGCGTCGGGTTGGCGGAAAAATTCAATCAAGGTTCTAAAACAGCCATAGCCAACCAAGAACAACCCAGACACTGCGCCAACCGGTCTTGGTTTGCGAATAAACAGGTTGAGAATGATCAACAATACCACGCCTTCTAAGGCAAACTCATACAATTGCGATGGGTGACGTGGCAAAGGCCCAGCGTTGGGAAACACCATCGCCCAAGGCACATCAGTGACTCGGCCCCAAAGCTCGCCATTGATAAAATTGCCCAAGCGACCCATACCTAAGCCAAAAGGCACCAAAGGCGCAATCATATCCGCAACGGCAAAGAAGCGGCGTTGATGGCGCTTGGCATACCAGAACATTGCCGTGATGACGCCGAGCAAACCGCCGTGGAATGACATCCCCCCAGTCCAAACCTCAAATAAATACAAAGGATTGGCTAAAAACAGCTCAAAATTATAGAACAAAACATAACCGACACGACCGCCAATCACGACCCCTAAAAAGCCCGCGAACAACAGATCTGACACCTGATCACGAGTCCAGCCGCTGCCGGGTTTATCGGCGCGACGGTTGGCCATCCAAAGCGCAAAAGCAAAGCCAATCAAATACATCAGGCCATACCAACGAACAGCAAGTGGCCCGATAGAAAAAATAACAGGATCAAAGGCAGGTAAGTGAAGATATTCCGGAGACATAAACAAAGTTCTCTTAGATAAATAAGGAAATTAAAATAACATGGTTGTCGCAACGCACATTAAGAAAATTGCAAAAAAACGTTTTAAGTGCGGCGTGGATACCCGCGTCGCTAACACAGCCCCAAGCCGCGTAGTCCAAATCGATGTCAGCGCAATGGCAAATAAGGCGGGTAAATACACATAGCCCAAGCTTAACGCAGGCAAATTCTCGGCTTGCATACCGTGCAGCACAAAGCCGAACATCCCCGACAGCGCGATGGCACCGCCGCACACCGAAGACGACCCGACCGCCTTGCGCATCTCAACCCCGTGACGGCTTAAAAAAGGCACCGACAGCGAGCCCCCGCCAATTCCCGCCAGCGTTGACACTAAACCTATTGCCATACCGCATAGCCCAGTTTTAAAGGCGCTCGGCAAGGTCTGCTCGACCGCCGTTTGAGCAAAAAGCAACATTTGTACCCCAAGGCACAACACAATCGCACCAAACACTTTGGGCAACCATTGGATTGGGATCAATTCCGCGACAAAAGTGCCGAGAAAGCCGCCCAACACCACCCCGGGTAACAAACCGACGATGGCAAGTCGTTCAATATTGCCAAGTTTAATATGGTTAAATGCCGAAGCACTTGAGGTAATAATGATACAAGCCAATGATGTCGCCAGCGCCATTGGCATCGCCAAACTGGGCGAAATACCGGCATGAGGCAGTAAATACAACAGCGAAGGCACAATAATCAACCCGCCACCAATACCCAACAGCCCCGCCATCACACCAACCAAAGCACCCAGGGAGACCAACACCATCAACAGAGGGAAAGTCACCACTATTTTTTTCCTGCGCGTATAAAACCGGCAAAGCCTTTTTGCACAAAAAAGTCGCGCATTAAATCAAGTGTCTGATGAGCGTGGTTTAACGTCAGTGCTTGCTGAGCCAATTGCTGCCAATCTTGACTTTGCGTTTCGCGAATCAAGTATTTGACCTTAGCAATGTTAGATAAGTTCATACTTAAACTCTCAAATCCCAAACCGAGTAAAATCAGAGATCCAAAGGGATCGCCGGCCAATTCACCACAAATACACGCCGGTAGATTAAGTCGCTGACATTCGCGCTGAATGTGACTCAGTGCGCGCAATACAGCGGGGTGTAAACTTTCAAACACATCGGCCACTTTGGCATTGTTGCGATCGACCGCCAACAAGTACTGTGTTAAATCGTTGGTCCCCACCGAGACAAAGTCTACTTTATCGGCAATCGACT
>JBFGYW010000043.1:0-20357 GCA_041587235.1 Vibrio sp. | reverse complement strand
TTAATGCCATTATCATAATAAGGATTATGACTAGCACTAATTACGATGCCGGCGCGGGCCTGAAAAGTCCGAGTCAAATAAGCAATGGCTGGAGTGGGCATGGGTCCGGTCAACACGGCTTTGAGACCTGCTGCCGCTAATCCTGCTTCTAACGCAGACTCTAACATATACCCTGAAATACGGGTGTCTTTACCAATTATGACTTTTTTAGTGCCTTGTTTGGCCAATACTCGGCCGGCAGCCCAGCCCAGTTTAAGTACAAAATCAGGGGTGATAGGGTATTGGCCCACCTCGCCTCTTACGCCATCGGTTCCAAAATATTGTCTTTCGTTAGACTTTGACATAATTCGCCTTAACTTGTTTTGTTTTCTTGCATCGTTCGAATAATGGTCATGGCTTCCAAGGTCTCTTGAAAATCATGAACTCTAATAATTTGTGCCCCTTTAAGCACAGCGAGGGTGGCACAAGTAACACTGCCGACCATAGATTGCGACGGTTGCTTATTGAGTAACTTAAAGATCATAGATTTGCGTGACATTCCCGCCAAGACTGGCAGGTTAAATTTATGAAATTTTTCTAAGTTCGCCAACAAATGATAATTGTGCTGTAACGTTTTCCCAAAACCAAAACCAGGATCGAGGATCAAGTTGTCTCTTGGAATACCAGCTTGTTCACACGCGGATACACGCTCGGTTAAAAAATCCTCGACATCTTGAAAAACATCGCAATATTGTGGGGCGAGTTGCATAGTTTGTGGCTGACCTTGCATGTGCATAATACACACCGGCACCTGTGTTTTTGCTGCCACCTCCATCGCGCCTGGCTGGGTTAATGAACGCACGTCATTGATCAGATCCGCTCCGGCCTCAATTGCTTGCTTCATCACCTCAGCTTTACTGGTATCGATGGAGATCCATACCGATGAAAAAGATCGAATCGCCTCAATAACAGGGATAACACGAGCTAATTCTTCTTCTTCACTGACCAAATCAGCCCCTGGGCGAGTCGACTCACCGCCAATATCAATAATGCTGACACCTGCATCAATCATGGCTTTTGCATGGGCAACGGCCGCTTCGGTTTGACGATACAGACCGCCATCGGAAAAGGAATCTGGAGTGGTATTCACTATCCCCATCACTTGTGGGGTGGTGAGATCGAGAGTTTTATTGTTTGATTTAATCTGCATGTGGTCACTCGGTATAACGACAAAAAACCCCGAGCGTAACTCGGGGTTTTTAATGAGGAAGAGATTACTGTTTGGTCTCAGAATCCTCTTTAGACGATTCAGGTGACGACTTGTCACTGTCAGAAACGTCTGCAGTTTGGGTTTCTTTGCCCTGTGTCGATGATGGCTCTGCTTTTGTTACCGGAGCAGAACTGTTGGCAGCTGCTTCGTCTTTTTCGACCCAGCCCGCTGGCGGACGAATGTCAGACTTGCGCGCCATTAAATCATCAATCTGGCCAGCATCGATGGTTTCGTATTTCATCAAGGCATCTTTCATCGCGTGCATGATGTCCATATTCTCTTCAAGAATACGCTTAGCACGGTCGTAGTTGCGATCGATAATTTGACGAATTTCATCATCGATGAGCTTTGCAGTATCATCAGACATGTGTTTGCTTTGTGACATGCTGCGACCAAGGAAAACTTCACCTTCTTCTTCAGCGTATAGCAACGGGCCAAGCTTCTCTGAGAAACCCCACTGGGTCACCATTTTACGCGCAATGTCTGTCGCACGTTCAATGTCATTTGACGCACCAGTCGAAACTTTATCCGCTCCGTAGATCAACTCTTCCGCCAAACGACCACCGTATAAGCTCGACACCATAGACTCTAAGTGTTGACGAGACATACTAATGCGATCTTGTTCAGGCAAATACATTGTCACACCCAAAGCACGGCCGCGAGGAATAATCGACACTTTGTAAACCGGATCGTGCTCGGGAACTAAACGCCCGACAATTGCGTGACCAGCTTCGTGATAAGCCGTCGATTCTTTAATGTCTTCAGACATCACCATAGAACGACGCTCGGCGCCCATCATGATTTTGTCTTTCGCCAATTCAAATTCAACCATGGTCACTTCGGTTTTGCTACCGCGTGCGGCAAACAAAGCGGCTTCATTGACCAAGTTGGCCAAGTCGGCACCAGAAAAGCCAGGCGTACCACGGGCAATCAGCTCAGGTTTAATATCTGAAGCGGCAGACACTTTGCGCATATGCACTTTCAAGATTTGTTCACGACCACGCACATCGGGTAAACCCACGACCACTTGGCGGTCAAAACGACCAGGGCGCAATAACGCGGGGTCAAGAACATCTGGGCGGTTTGTCGCAGCGATAACAATAATGCCTTCATTCCCTTCAAAGCCATCCATCTCAACGAGCATTTGGTTTAGCGTTTGCTCACGTTCATCGTGCCCACCGCCAACACCCGCACCACGCTGACGACCTACGGCATCTATTTCATCAATAAAGATAATGCACGGCGAGGCTTTTTTCGCCTGCTCGAACATATCACGCACACGTGATGCACCAACACCAACAAACATTTCAACAAAGTCAGAACCGGAAATGGTGAAGAAAGGTACTTTAGCCTCACCTGCAATTGCCTTTGCTAACAAGGTCTTACCTGTACCTGGAGGACCAACCATCAGCACACCGGTTGGGATTTTACCACCCAGTTTTTGGAAACGACTTGGATCGCGAAGGTAGTCAACCAATTCTTTAACGTCTTCTTTAGCTTCGTCACAACCGGCAACATCAGCAAAGGTCGTTTTGATTTGCTCCTCACTCATCATGCGAGCTTTGCTCTTGCCAAACGACATGGCGCCTTTGCCACCGCCGCCTTGCATCTGACGCATGAAGAAAATCCAAACCCCAATAAGCAGGATCATAGGGAACCAAGAAATAAAGATCGTCCCCAATAAGCTTTGTTCTTCTGGTGGTGTACCTTGTACTTTGACATTTTTGTTAATCATGTCATCCAGTAACTTTTGATCGTAAACTGGCATGTAAGTTACATACTTTGCCGTACCACCACGACGAGTAAACGTAATTTCACTGTCTTTAAAGGTCGCTTCCTGAATTTGACCTTGTCCTACTTCCTGAACAAAAGTCGTGTAGTCTACTGCTCGCCCACTGCTATCGCCTGGACCGAAGCTCTGGAATACCGACATCAATACAACGGCGATAACCAGCCACAGAATTAAATTTTTTGCCATGTCACTCAAGGTGTCAGCCTCTCGATAACTAATTGTAATTAAAGGTAGGGTACTACAGTTTTTACGCTGTAGCTATGCATACATTGCCGCACTTAAAGCCAAATTAGTTACCCTTTGTAACCAGTTGCAACAATGTAGACTTCTCGAGAGCGAGCCCTCGACGAGTCGGGTTTGCGTATTTTGACCACTTTGAAGAGATCGCGTACGTCTTTTACATATTGATCGAAGCCTTCACCTTGGAAGACTTTGACCACAAAGCTACCATTAGCAGCTAGAACTTGTCGACACATATCTAAGGCCAATTCCACCAAATACATGGCTCTAGGCTGATCGACCGACAGATTACCCGCCATATTCGGCGCCATATCAGACATCACAACATCGACCATATCGGGTTGGATTCTATCGAGCAAAGCGTCTAAAACGGCCTCTTCACGAAAGTCACCTTGTAAAAAGGCCACCCCAGCAATTGAGTCCATCGGTAGAATATCACACGCAATCACTTGGCCTGATTCTCCAACGATATTGGCAGCGTATTGTGACCAGCCACCAGGTGCAGCACCTAAATCAACCACCGTCATGCCAGGTTTAAGCAATTGATCTTTTTCTTGAATTTCTTCAATTTTAAAGATTGCTCGAGAACGATAACCCTTTTTTTTGGCTTCGTTTACGTACTTGTCATCGAAGTGTTCTTTCAACCAACGACCTGAACTGGCTGAGTGTTTCTTTTTGCTCATGAGTATCCCAAATTTCAACGTGACTAATAAATGATAGTCTTCCGGTTAAGATGGCGTTAAAATACGCGTTTTCAACCCTTATCTTAAATAAATTTGAGTACGTAATGAACCTAAGCACAAAACAAAAGCAGTACCTTAAAGGCCTAGCGCACAACCTCAAGCCCGTCGTACTGATGGGAGCAAACGGTCTTACTGAAGCAGTACTGGCCGAAATTGAGATTGCATTGGATCATCACGAACTGATCAAAATCAAGGTTGCATCAGAAGATCGCGACACAAAGAACTTGATCATCGATGCCATCGTTCGTGAAACGAAAGCAGAAAAAGTACAAACCATTGGTAAAGTACTGGTGCTTTATCGCCAAACTGAAGAGCGAAAAATCGAACTGCCTCGTAAGTAACGTTCACTTATACGTTAAAACAAAAAAGACGGCTCACGCCGTCTTTTTGTTTTTTATTTGAAGCACCTCTCATTAAAAAAGACGCATTGCTCAAATGATCGCCGCCTTGTTCTTATCCAAGGCCTTTGCTCATCGGCTGAACTCTTGCCACCCATTGATTAAGAGTGAGTTCACCAGCCTTGCCAAACAAGCTTAGAGGTAATCAACGCTGTCGATTTCAAAGTCGCGATCACCACCGGGGGTCGAAATCACCACTTCATCACCTTCCATCTTGCCAATTAAACCACGAGCAATCGGCGAGCTAACTGAAATCAAACCCGCTTTAATGTTGGCTTCATCATTACCGACAATTTGGTAACGCTTTTCTTCTTCGGTATCACAATCAATTAATGTCACCGTAGAACCAAAAATGACTTTACCTGTGTTGTCCATTTTAGTGACATCAATCACTTGAGCAACCGATAACTTATATTCAATATCGCGTATTTGCGCTTCGCAAATCCCCTGCTCTTCACGAGCGGCATGGTATTCAGCGTTTTCTTTTAAATCGCCCAACTCACGTGCTTCAGCAATTGCTGCGGAGATTTTTGGACGAAGCTTTAACAAACGATCAAGCTCTTCTCGCAGCTTCTTTTCGCCGCGAACTGTCATAGGAATTTTTTCCATTTTATACCTCTATGCCAAAGTGTTCTTTGGACAAAATAAAACTACCTAGTCGAACGAGACTAGGTAGTCATATACATGAAACAATTTCGTTTAGTGTAAACAAATATTGGAGTGAAATCATCTATATTCAATGGTAACTGAGAAACGCTTATCAATTCTTATAGCGATTTTGACAAATCTAAGACTTGCCTCACTAGAGTGATAAGTAAACTTTCACTATACTCAATATTCAAAACAATCACCGGTCCCCATTGCTCATGCCCAATCGCACGTTCAACGTTTTGCTGCTCTTTGTCCTTTGCTTTCTAATGGGCCCGAATTCACTGGCGGCTTCCCTAGACCTCGACACTTTGCCCAACAATACCCGGTACTACTTTCGAGTTGAAAGCCTCTCTGAACCCAGTGATCATTGGATACAAAAGAATCAAGACGGTTTTTTCCCGCCAGCCAGTACCCAAAAGCTGCTAACCGCTTTAGCTGCGAAGCTCGAGCTTAACTCAGATTTCCACTATCGCACTGAACTGTCTCAAAAAGGGCCTGATTGGTATCTGCACTTTAGCGGAGATCCGACCTTATCTCGCCAAGATCTTTTGCAGCTTTTAAGCCAAGCCAAAAGCCGTGGGTTAACCCATATCAAAGGCAATCTATATGTCGACGACTCCCATTTTTCAGGGCTTGGTAACGCCGTGGGTTCTCCGTGGGATGCACTTGGCGTCTGCTATAGTGCACCGAGTCAGACCACCAACCTAGATCACAATTGTATCCCTGGCGCACTTTACACTTACAAGACGGGAAAAACGCGCGTCAACGTGCCCAAACAATACCCAATTTATGTCGATAATCAAGCAATTACCGTCACTTCTAGCGTGAAAAAACAACAGCATTGCCAACTTCACTTACAAGCGACCAACAACAATCACTACGTGTTGAGCGGATGTATTGTCGAGCGCAAAAAACCGTTGCCGCTTAACTTTGCGGTCAGAAACCCCTTGCTCTATACCACACAAGTCATTTATCAACAGCTCAACCAGTTGGGTATCACGCTCGATGGACAAGTGCTTTCAGGCTCTCGTCCAAAAGACAGCCAGCGTATCGCTCTACATCAATCCCAACCGTTAAATGAGTTACTAAAAATAATGCTGAGAAAATCCGATAACCTGATTGCCGACAGCATCACCAAAACATTGGGGCAGCACTTCTTTTTCCAACCGGGTAACTTTGACAATGGCACCGAAGCGATTAAACAGATCTTGCTCAGCAAAGCGGGGATCGATCTCACTCATGCCCAAATTGTCGATGGTTCAGGGCTTTCGCGCAGTAATCGGCTAACCGCGACTATGTTACTCGCTGTTCTGCGCTATATTGGCCAAAATGATCACACCTTAAAGCTGATCGATCTTCTGCCTCGCTCGGGTCAATCAGGGACACTGAAATACCGCCGTAGTATGCTCGTAAGTCCCGTCAAAGGAAACATGGCCGCCAAGAGCGGGTCGTTGTACGGCACCAAAAACATGGCGGGGTTTGCGCTCAATCATCAGGGTCAACCAACGCGGATTTTCTTACAATTGGTCAGTGATTACTTCCCTGAAAAAAACACTACACCCTCACCGTTAACACAAGTAGAGCGCCGCTTTTACCCCTTAGTGGTACAAAGCGACATCGCACTTGCGCAGCAAAAGCTTTCGCTGCAACCGTAATGCTAATCTAACCAAATAACGGGGTAAAAGACTCGATAACATGGTTAAGAAAATAATTTTTAGAATAACAATTTAGATTATTGTCTTACCTTGTTATCAAGCTTAATACCTCCCTATTATTGACCACACACTTAATCCGCTTGGTATAACATCTCAATAAAAAAGCGGTAGCGGAACGATGAAAACGCCAAGTGCAATCAGGATTTTCAACCAGCGAGGTAAGGCATAGTGATTGTCGGGGGCCGCAGTCAGTGCGATATGGTATGAATGAGCCAATTCAGGCGAATGTTGGCTGAGCTCTTTAAGCCAGAGGTTAACGCGATCGGCATCGCACTGTGAAAGAATGGCTAACCCCTCATCAAAAGACATCAGCAAGAGCAAACGTATTTGGTGTGAGTTATCGTACATTAAAAACGCTTTCTTCGCCGCCTGGATATCCTGCTCAGAGAAACGTCCTTGTGGCGAATAATGAATCGTCATCGGCATCATAATATTGCTCCTAGAACAATAGGATCACATCCTTCGCTTCCCTCTCACCTTTTGGAAAAAACACTGTATCGAGGGAAAAGCAAACGCCAACGGAAAAACAGATAGTAAGGCACTCACACCTCAGATCCGCTTATCCCTTAACGCTTGGATAATTGGCATTATAATTTCATTATGCTCAACCTCTTCATTGATCCTATTTAATTAATTTGTCTCTATTATAGCAAAAGACACCTTATTATGCTCAAACTTCCTTCGCGCCTCTTGTGGGCTTGTTTCGCCAGCGTTTTTTAGCTCGAAATGAGAACTCGCAAGGCCTCAACCGAGGCAGAGAAACCGGAATCTATTTGCACCACTCAGCGCCCAGCGATACTATTTAAAAGTCTGCTTCAAAGTACGCTCTGTTTGAACAACACGGAGTCGCTTCACTCTAGACAGTGAGCTTTTTCAACACAAAGAGATCCCCATGGACCAAGAACCGATAACACGAAAAGAAAAAATCAAAAGAAAAGGGTTTGCTTGTATTGGATGGACCAGTGTGATCCTTGGCTTGATTGGCGTCACCGTGCCTCTGTTACCGACGGTCCCTTTTATTTTATTGGCCCTGTACTGTTTTGGTTGCTCCTCGCCAAAGTTTCAACAATGGCTACTGGAACACCCAAAACTTGGACCTATGGCCAGGCGTTTAAAAAACAATTCAGGGCTGACCAAAAAAGAAAAGATCAACGCGTTAATTATGATTTGGCTTTCTATGGGGGCGGTGGCGTATTTTGTCGCTTGGGGGACACATTGGTTTTACGCCATTGCCGGTCTATTGGCATTTGAAACTTGGTTTATTTTGCGCTTTAAAACCGCAGAAAAACCAAAGGCACTAGAGCCACACAAAGAAAAAACCCCTAATTGATTAGGGGTTGTATATTTCATCGGTTATGGTGTGAAACGATTACTGAATAGTAATGCGAGCAAATTTACGTTTACCAACTTGGAAAACATACGTCCCCGCTTGTGGCGTAAATTTCGCATCGGTTGCCTTTTCACCGTCAATTTTTGCCGCGCCTTGTTTGACCATACGCATCGCATCAGACGTTGAAGCACACAAGCCCGCCTCTTTGAGCAAGTTACTCAATGGCAAGCCGACCTCAAAGGTAAATTCAGGCATTTCATCCGGAATCGCGCCTTTTTGGAAACGATTGATAAACTCTTGTTCAGCGCTGTCCGCATCGGCTTCGCTGTGAAAGCGCGCGATGATTTCTTTGGCCAGTAAGATTTTTATATCACGTGGGTTTTTACCATTAGCGATATCATCTTTAAATTGCGCCACTTCTTCTAATGGACGGAATGACAACAGCTCGTAGTAACTCCACATCAAATCGTCAGAGATCGACATGATCTTACCAAACATCTCACTCGGCGCTTCGGCAATACCGATGTAGTTATGCGCTGACTTCGACATTTTCTTCTCACCGTCAAGGCCGACCAATAATGGCATGGTCAACACCACTTGTGGCTTTTGTCCGTGCGCTTTTTGCAGTTCGCGGCCCATAAGCAGGTTGAATTTTTGATCGGTACCGCCAAGCTCAACATCCGTCTCCATTGCCACTGAGTCGTACCCTTGTAGTAATGGGTACATGAACTCGTGAATCGCAATCGCTTGACCATTGTTATAGCGCTTTTTAAAGTCATCACGTTCAAGCATACGAGCAACGGTTTGATTCGCAGCCAGACGGATCATCCCTTCAGCACCAAGTTCAGATAACCACTCAGAGTTAAATTGAATTTTGGTTTTCTCAGGGTCTAAAATTTTAAACACTTGCTGCTTGTAAGTTTCCGCATTGCGAATCACGTCTTCACGAGTTAATGGAGGACGCGTTGCGTTTTTCCCAGTCGGATCGCCAACCATACCGGTAAAGTCACCAATCAAGAAAGTCACTTCATGGCCGAGCTCTTGGAAAGCGCGCAATTTATTTAAAATAACCGTATGGCCTAGGTGGATGTCGGGTGCTGTCGGATCCGCACCTAGCTTGATGCGCAACGGACGATTTTCTTTCAATTTTGCAATTAACTCTTCTTCGGGAATTAACTCTTCCACACCACGCTTAATTTCGGCTAGTGCCGCTTCAAGACTCGCCATTGTTTGTTCACTCCCACAAAATTGGCAAAAATAGATTAGCGCATTAGTGTACTTGAATAGCGATGTTTTTTGAAACAGGTTAGACTAGCAACAAGGGATTTTTACGACTCATTGCTAATGTTTTTACCAATTAAGACTATTTTTAACAGCTTGCCCCTCTTTCACCGCGTCGGGGTCGGTTTTTTCAGCGCCTTAATCTTTATTGCTTTATTGCTTCCAGATGAAGAATCTTTGGGTGAAAACGATCGCAAGAAAAAATACGTGGTGGGTCAGCGTTACAGTTTGCCGCTAGAACCTGAGGTGTTTTATTCACCCGCACAACCCACTAAAAGTCTTGATTGGCAACATTACCAAGTCCAACCGGGTGAAAGTACCGCTTTGTTATTTAAACGAATAGGCCTCTCCCCGACCTTGCTTTATCGCATTATGAATAGCAGTTCGAGCATTAACAGCCAACTGAGTAATCTGCGCCCGGGCGATAAACTGGCCTTTGGCTTTGATCAAGACAAGCAATTAGTAGAGTTACACCGTGGGATTAATCAATTCGAAACCTTTGTCATTGTCAAAGACGCGCAGGGCTATCGGTCGCGCACCGATAAAAAACAGATTGATTATCAGTACAATTACACCGAAGCGACAATAACATCGAACTTTTGGAATGCCGCTATCGCTGCCAACCTTACGCCCAATCAAATTATGGCCATTGCCGGTATGTTTGGCTGGGATATCGATTTTGCGCTAGACATTCGTCAACAAGACAGCTTTAAAGTGCTCTATCAAGATATGATCGTCGAGGGTGAAGTGGTCGGCAAAGGGAAAATTCTCGCGGCGACCTTTACTAACCAAGGCGATACTTTTACCGCCATTCTCGATGAAGATAGCGACCAGTACTTCGATCAAAATGGCCGAGCGATGAAAAAGGCTTTTTTACGTGCCCCGATCGATTTTCGCCGAGTCAGCTCAAATTTTAATCCCAAGCGCCTTCACCCAGTCACTGGGCTCGTCAAACCTCACCGCGGTACTGATTACGTGGCACCGGTTGGCACGCCAATTTGGGCGGCCGGCGATGGCGTAGTGCAAAAAGCCGGATACAACCGCTTTAACGGCAACTATGTCTTTATTCGCCACAGCAACACTTATATCACCAAGTATCTGCACATGAAAAAGCGCCTCGTCAATACTGGGCAACGTGTTAAACAAGGCCAGACGATAGGAACGCTCGGCAGTACCGGCCGAGTAACCGGTGCGCACCTTCACTATGAATTTTTAGTCCATGGCGTGCACAAAAACCCGCGGACCGTTGATCTGCCACTGTCAAAGTCATTACAAGGCAAGGCCAAAGCGACTTTTATTGCCAACGCAAAATTGCGCTTACAAAAACTCGAGCAATACCAACAGCTGCTTTCGATGCAATGAGGGTAACCTAACTCGCCGCTCTCACTTGGAGGGGAAAGCTCGATAACGCATTGAGGACATTTTCAGAGTATGACAATAAAAAGTCATGGCGCTAACCATGACTTTTTTCTACCAAGCGGATTAAGCTGTAGGCAATGACGGTGTGAAAAAACTTGAGAACAAAGCCGCTCTTTTCTTATAAAGACAAGCAAGCCGTTATTCTACCAGTGGTTTTCTTAACCATCTCATCGACAACCATCTCATCGAGTTTACTACTCACTAGGGCAGTCGCTATCTCGTTAGTTAGGTGAGCCCTAGTTAGATGAGCCTCATATTCAGTGTCTGATGAGCACGTGCCTCATCGACGATGTCAAAGATTTAGACGCTAAATGAGGCGCCACAGCCACACGTTGTCGTGGCATTCGGGTTGTTAACGAAGAATCGAGCGCCGTCGAGGCCTTCGGTATAATCGACCACGCCACCAATTAAATATTGCAGGCTCATAGGGTCAACCACCAAAGTGACGCCACTGTTCTCAATCGTTGTATCGCCGTCATTGATCGACTCATCAAAGGTAAAACCATACTGAAAACCACTGCAACCGCCGCCTGTGATGTAAACTCGTAGTTTTAACTCTGGATTTTCTTCTTCCGTAATCAAGTTTTTCACGCGCATGGCTGCCGCATCTGAAAAGGATAAAGGAATATTGACTTCACTCACGATGACTTCTCCCGTGTGTTACTCTGTGCTTTAGCCACTTGGCCAAATACAAACTGGCTTTAATAATTACCAATTATCGTACAGCTCACTTATGGGTTCAAGTATTAAACGGTTACGCGCTGTAAGCAATAGCTGTGAACAATATCAGACATTAAATTTATCTCATTGAAAAATAATAATAAAAACAAAATCAACAACCGCAATAGCGCTCCTTGTTTAAAGCGGGCTCATTCAGGCCTAACTCGCTTTTTGCTTTATTCTCCTCTTTGTTTAACACGCTCTTGGGATTGAATGGTATAAATCTATCGTCAAAGATTGTACCGAACAAGTTTCAATCGTTACAATACAGCCAAAGGTCAAACGACAACGAAGAGGAATCTCATGACCCAGTCTGCTTCGCTTTATCAACAAGCGCAAAAAATCATCCCTGGCGGTGTTAATTCACCTGTACGTGCTTTTAATGGTGTCGGCGGTTCTCCCCTGTTTATCGAGCGTGCTGATGGCGCCTATATCTTTGATGCTGATGGTAAAGAATACATCGATTACGTCGGTTCATGGGGCCCGATGATCCTTGGCCACAACCATCCTGATATTCGCGATGCGGTTATTGAAGCCGCTCAACGCGGCCTGAGTTTTGGCGCGCCGACCGCGGTTGAAATTCAAATGGCAGAACTCGTCTCTGAACTGGTCCCCTCAATGGAGCAGTTGCGCATGGTGAACTCTGGTACTGAAGCGACGATGAGTGCGATTCGCCTTGCTCGTGGCTACACCTCACGCGATAAGATCATTAAATTTGAAGGCTGTTACCACGGCCACTCAGACGGCTTATTGGTTAAAGCGGGCTCTGGAGCGCTAACCTTAGGTCAACCAAGCTCTCCGGGTGTGCCAGAAGATTTCGCCAAACACACATTGACCGCCAGATTCAATGATCTCGACTCGGTGAAGGCTTTGTTTGCTGCCAACCCCGATCAAATTGCTTGTATTATTGTTGAACCTGTCGCCGGTAACATGAACTGTGTCCCCGCCCTTGAAGGCTTCCATCAAGGGTTGCGTGAGCTCTGTGATCAGGAAGGCGCGGTATTAATTTTTGATGAAGTGATGACAGGGTTTCGCGTTGCCTTAGGCGGTGCCCAAGCGCATTATCAAGTCAAACCAGACCTCACTACACTCGGCAAGGTGATTGGCGGCGGTATGCCCGTCGGTGCTTTTGGCGGCAAAAAGGAAATCATGCAATACATTGCGCCAACCGGTCCCGTCTATCAAGCCGGCACCTTGTCTGGGAACCCTGTCGCTATGGCTGCCGGTCTCACCTGCTTAACGTTACTGCGCCAAGAAGGCAACGAACAACGCTTGGCCGATATAACCTCCCAGCTTGCACAAGGGTTCAAAACGCTAGCCAATCAATACCATATTCCATTATTGGTTCATCAAGTTGGCGGTATGTTTGGTTTCTTCTTTACCGAACAAACAGAAGTCACCTGTTATGAAGACGTCGCCCGTTGTGATAGCGAACGATTCAAACGCTTTTTCCACTTGATGTTAGAGCAAGGCATTTATTTAGCGCCTTCCGCGTTCGAGGCCAGCTTTGTCTCACTCGCGCATGGTGAGAAAGAAATTGCCGCGACTTTAAAAGCTGCTGAGCATAGTTTTGCACAATTGGCGAAGGGTGACTAAAACTCAATCGCAATTCAAACTCGCTAAACTGCCCCCGCCCTTTAAGCTGTATCCAAGGGTGGGGGCATAGCGAGAATCATCACAAGGAGAGTTACCACGTGGCCAATAAAAAGCTCACAATTAACGCCAGTCATTGGGTCATTATTATTGCCCTACTGTGCGCCTCACTGGCTTGCTATTATCTGATCAGCCCCTACTTAAACGCGATTGTGATGGCGTTTATCGTGTCACTGTTGATGCAGCCGATTCATCAAAAAGTCGAATCTCAATGGCCCAACTCCCCCAATACTTCAGCAACGCTTAGCTGTGTGTTGTTAACCGTGATGATTATTATTCCACTGTCCTTGGTGGCCATTGCTTTAATCGACCAAGGCAGTAAATTCTTTCAAAATCTCTTGCAATGGGTCAGTGATGGTGGCGTCAAAACCCTTATTAGCCATCCTTTAGTCGACCAAATACTGTCTTGGCTCAATGCCTATTTACCTGGAGAGGCCATCGACTTAGAAAGTTTAGTACAAAAAGCCGTCGACCAAGGGTCCAATTATGGCACGGAAGTGGTCGGCGCCGGTGCGAAAGCCCTTGGCAATGTCACCGGTATTGTATTGGATTTTTTCCTTATGTTGTTTGTGCTGTTTTTCTTACTGCGCGACCACGATCACATCATAGGGACCTTAAGGCATATACTCCCTCTGTCTCGCAGCCAAGAAGATCGCCTACTTAGCGAGATCATAACCGTGTCAAAATCCGCCGTCATGGGGTCTTTCTTAACCGCAATTGCCCAAGGCGTGGCCGGTGGTATTGGTATGGCGGTGGCCGGATTCCCCGGTCTATTTTGGGGGACCATGATTGGGTTTGCCTCGTTTATTCCCGTCATTGGCACGGCTTTGATTTGGCTGCCAGCCACCTTGTACCTGTTTTTCATCGGCGATTCGGTCTGGGCATTTTTCCTCGCTATTTGGTGTATGGCAGTGGTCGGTTCGATCGATAACTTTTTGCGACCTTTGCTGATGCAAGGTCACTCGGGGATGAGCACTTTGCTGATTTTTTTCTCACTGCTTGGCGGGATCCAAGTGTTTGGTTTGATCGGCTTAATCTACGGCCCGTTGATTTTTGCCATCACCCTAGTGCTGTTTAATATTTACGAAGAAGAATTCCATCACTTTCTCGATAAACAAGACCAAACTTAACTCGTTCGAATCATTTAGCGCTTCATTGCCACTAAAATGTGTGAGAAACTTCGCGCCAGTTATACTTGGTTTAATCACTTAAGGAACCCTATGTCTGCTTATACTGCGCCGAGTCAAATTGCCCATCGTCAATTGGATTACTTTTCCGGTAAACACCTATTGATCGCCGGTGAAGTCGAAGATGACTTTCCAGTTGAGCTGCTTAAGGTTTGCGCGTCTGTGTCCATTCTTTGTACTAATTACAGCTATTACCGCACTCTCTCCAAACGAGACTCAAGGCTGCACTGTTATTTCGATATTGAGTGGCGCCAAAATCAACCGATTGACATGGTGTTATTGTATTGGCCAAAAGCCAAAGCAGAGGCACAATATTTACTGGCTATGTTAATGGATAAATTGGGCACCGAGACAGAGTTGGCCGCAGTCGGCGAAACGCGTTCCGGTATTAAAAGCATCGAAAAAATGTTTGCGCCTTATGGGCCGATCAACAAATACGACTCCGCCCGTCGCTGCGCTTTTTACTGGGGACAATGCCAGAACAAAGCCGAACCGTTTCAGCTTAACGATTGGTATAAAAGCTTTGATGTAACCATTAATCAGCAAAGTTTTACCGTCAAGAGTTTGCCCGGGGTGTTTAGTTACGGTGAATTAGATCAGGGTACACTATTGCTGCTAAAAACCTTACCGCCTCTCGCGGGTAAGGTACTTGATTTTGGCTGCGGAGCCGGTGTCATTGGCACTTATCTCGCACTACAAAATCCGCAAGCGAGTTTAGACATGTGTGACATCAATGCTTTTGCTCTAGCTTCTAGCCGTGCCACCCTAGCGGCCAACCAAGTCGATGCCAAGGTTTTCGCGTCAGACATCTACAGCGATACCGACCGCGATTATGATACTATCGTTTCTAACCCGCCTTTTCACAGCGGATTAGAGACCCATTATCAGGCTGCCGAAACCTTGCTTGGGCAAGCACCGAGCTACCTCAATGACCAAGGTCAAATGTGGATTGTCGCCAACAGTTTTTTACAGTACCCCCCCATTATCAAAGAGGCCTTTGGCGCTTGCCAAACTGTCGATAAAAACCGTCAATTTGCCATTTATCACGCCACTCAATAAGACTAACTGGCCAGGGCAATAAATTCACTTGAGTTTAAACTCACTGACACAAGCTGACCGGCCGGTAAAGGTTGGCTTGTCGTCGCTATCACGCTTTGCTCACCAAGTGAGACTAAGACTCGATAGTTTTCACCGGTAAATTGGCTTTCAACCACCCGATACGCACTGCTGTTATCTGCGCTCACTGTTACTTGATGAGGGCGCAGCAGCACCAAACCTGACTCGCCTTCTGCGATTGGAGCAAGCGCTTGAGCTTGTAAGGTACCAAGTTCAGTAACAAAGTGATCACCATTGAGGCGCTTGGCAGGCAAAAAACGACAAGCGCCTAAAAACTCAGCGACAAAGGTATTGTTAGGACGGTGATACAACTCAGCCGCATGGCCATAATGCTCAATTTTACCTTGATTCATCACGGCAATTTTATCGCCAAAGGCAAAGGCTTCTTCTCGGCTATGAGTCACCAAAATGGCCGTCATTCCCTGAGCTTTAAACAGTTGGCGAATTTCGCCGATCAGCTCATGTCTAACCTGGTTATCAATGTTGGAAAAAGGCTCGTCAAGCAGCAATAGTTTCGGTTGATAAGCCAGCGCCCTTGCAATGGCAACTCGCTGTTGTTGGCCACCAGAAAGTTGATGAGGAAAGCGATCTTCTAAGCCGTCTAAATGCACCAATGACAACATTTCTTCGATACGTTGCCGTTTGTCCTGCTTCGACCAATGACGCAAACCAAAACCAATATTTTGCCCGACATTAAGATGGGGAAATAACGCGTAATCTTGAAAGATCATGCCTATCTGACGATGCTCAGGTTCCACTTTGAGATTAGGCCCATTCACTGCCTGACCATCAATGTGAATCGTCCCCTGATTGGTATCCATCAGTCCCGCAATCGCCTTTAACAAGGTCGTTTTGCCACAGCCGCTTGCCCCTAATAAACAAACAATCTCCCCCGCTTCAACATCGAGAGAGAGGTGTTCTAAAATCGTTTGTTGTTGATAGCCACATTGTAATTGGGATACTGATAACGCGGGTTTCATGTTCGATTTCTCTCCAAAGAACGGTTAATTAACACCAGGGGAACGACCCCAACCAAAACCAACAATATAGCGGGTAAAGCGGCCATTTCTAATTGTTCGTCAGAGGCAAAATTATACACATAGGTCGCTAAGGTTTCGAAATTAAATGGTCTGAGCAATAACGCGGCATTGAGCTCTTTCATTGATTCAATGAACACCAGTAGACCAGCAATTAACATCGGTCGCTTGAGCAAAGGAAAATGCACGCGGCCCAACATAGTCAAAGACCGGTAACCCATGGTTTGCGCCGCCATGTCCAATGAGGGCGATATTTTCGCCAAGTGACTTTCGATCGTGCCAATGGCGATAGTGCTAAAACGCACCACAAAGGCAAAAACAATCGCAAACATCGACCCGGATAAAATCAACCCTGGTTTATCAAAGTGTAAGGCCTGAGCCACATCATTAATTTGATGATCAACCATGAGTAAAAATGACATCACGCCTATCGCCAACACGGTACCGGGTAAAGCATAGCCCAACGAAGAAAAACGGCTTTGCCAGTGTTGAGAAAGACGCGCGTGCAAACGGGCATTAAGTGTAACGATCAAAGACAGCGCTACGCAAACCAACGCGGCACTGGCCGATACCGATAAACTGTTGAATGTAAATTCAGAGAAAGAAGCCCCCCAACTTTGCCAAAAGTAGTGGTAAGCATAATGAATAAGCTGAGTAAACGGGGCGATAAAGGCCAGTAAGACGATCCCCCAACACCAGCATAATACCGCTACTTTCTTAGCTTGTGGCAAAACAAATTTTTCTACACTCTCCACTGAGTTTTGCGCTTGAAAAAGACGCTGCTTGCGGCGACTAAAGCGCTCAAGAGCTAAGAGAACCATAATGACCACCAGCATCGAAGCGGCAATTTTGGCGGCCGCATTGAGATCGGAATAGCCGAGCCAGGTATCGTACACCGCGGTTGTCAGTGTATTGACCGCAAAAAAGCTCACCGTGCCAAAATCGCCGATGGTTTCCATCGCCACCAAAGACAGCGCCACCACCAAAGACGGGCGGGCCAAAGGCATAGAAACGAGAACAAAACGGGCGATAGTGCCATGCCTTAACAGTTGAGCAGATTTTAATAAGTGATTGCTCTGCTCTTTAAAGGCATTACGACAAAGAAGATAAACATACGGATAAAGGCCCAGAGATAACACGATAGCCGCACCGGGTAAGCTGCGAACGTCGGGGAACCAATACTGCCCTGCTTGCCAATCAAACCATTGTCGCAACAACACTTGTACCGGGCCGGCAAAGTCGAACCAATCGGTAAAAATGTAGCCCATAATATAACCGGGCATCGCCAACGGCAGCACTAATAACCACTGTAAATAGCGCTCGCCGGGTACGTGACACATGGCCATAAACCAAGCGGTTGGCACCCCTAAAAAAGCCGAGCCGATTAAAACGTAAACCGTTAATAAAAATGTATTTTTTATATACGTCGGCAACACTGTCTGCTGTAAGTGCTCAAACAGGCCATCGCTTGGACTTAACGACAAAGAAAAAATTGCCGTGATAGGGGCAAGAGTCAATAAGGCCAGCACAGTGCTGGCCAATAACCAAAAGGGATAATATCGTTTCATGTTTACTCAGTAATGACCCAGAGATACGGGTCTTACCGCATCAAGATTAAAGGTCAAATTTGACTTCATCTAATAACTTGGTTGCTTTTTCATGATTCGCGGCGATCTCACCAAGCGCAATAGCGTCGGCTTTAAACTCTCCCCAAGAAGCTACTAACTCAGAAGGAGACACAGTTGGGTTAACCGGGTACTCATAGTTGACTTTCGCGTACAAGCTCTGTGCTTTTTGATCCGATAAAAACTGCATTAACTTAAGTGCGTTGTCTTTATTGGGCGCAAACTTCGCCATCGCCATACCAGAGACATTAACGTGTGTCCCACTGGTCGTTTGGTTAGGGAAGTTAATGTACACCGACTCAGCCCATGCTTTTTGCTCATCATCATCGAGCATTTTGCCCAAGTAATAACTGTTGCCAAGCGAGACATCACACAGGCCTTCTTTAATGGCTTTCACTTGTGCACGGTCATTGCCTTGCGGCTTGCGAGCTAAGTTGTCTTTTACGCCGTTAAGCCATTGTTTTGTTTCTTGCTCACCGTGATGGGCAATCATAGCAGACACCAAAGAAATATTATAAGGGTGCTTGCCACTTCGCGTACACACTTTACCTTTAAAACGTGAATCCGCTAGGTCTAAATAAGTAAAGTCTTTAGCCAATGGCCCCACGCGCTCTTTTGAAGAATAGACATTTCTCGCGCGTAAGGTCAGGGCAAACCATTGATTGTCTTTATCGCGATATTGTGCAGGAATATTATTTTGTATTGCTGAGTTTGATACCGGCTGAACAACCTCTTTTGCTACCAGTTCAGCCAAACGACTGATATCGACGGTCAGTAAAACATCAGCAGGGCTAAACTCGCCTTCGCGGACCAGCTGCTCGGCAATACCTGCTTTAGCAAATTTCACATTCACCTTAATCCCCGTCTCTTGGGTAAAAGCATCGAGCATTGGCTGAATAAGGAAGGGTTGTCGGTAAGAGTACACATTGACTTCATCGGCCGCGTAAGCCGCAGTAGCGTTGAGGAGAGGTAAAGCGGCTATCGCCAATAGAGAACTTGCTTTCATTCGTTTCATCGTTTTCACCCGTTAAAGTTAACAATAATTATTATCAATCAAAGTTTACTAATAATAACGAAAACACATCATTTACCTAGCTTTAAAATGAAAAAACCTGCTGTAGACAGCAGGTTTTTGGTCAAAAAAATGTAACTAATTTTTATTTGTTGGTCACAAACTCAGGGTAAGCACCAACACCACATTCATTCATATCGACACCTTCCATTTCTTCTTCTTCAGAAACTCGGATGCCCATCGTCGCTTTCAAAATCGCCCACACGACTAAGCTTGCAGCAAATACCCAGGCGAAGATAACGACCGCACCGAATAGCTGTGCACCAAAGCTTGCGTCGCCATTGCTCATAGGCACGACCATCACACCGAAGAAACCACAAACACCGTGAACGGAAATGGCACCAACCGGATCGTCGATCTTCACTTTGTCTAACGCGATGATACTAAAGACAACAATCACACCCGCAACCGCACCGATGACAACAGAGGCGATTGGAGATGGCGATAGTGGGTCAGCGGTGATCGCCACTAGGCCAGCTAACGCGCCATTGAGAACCATAGTAAGGTCTGCTTTGCCCCAAGTGCTTTTACAAACGATGAGCGATGCAATAGCACCAGCTGCCGCAGCGGCGTTGGTGTTCAAGAAGATTTGACCAACTGCGGTGGCATTTTCAAAGTCAGAGACCATCAACTGAGAGCCGCCGTTGAAACCGAACCAACCCAACCACAAAATAAAGGTACCCAATGTTGCGAGTGGCATGTTCGAACCTGGAATTGGGTGAATTTCACCGTTTTTGCCGTATTTACCTTTACGAGCACCAAGCAGTAATACACCCGCTAATGCAGCAGCAGCACCGGCCATGTGTACGATACCTGAGCCGGCAAAGTCACTAAAGCCCGCAGCAGAAAGGAAACCGCCGCCCCATGTCCAGTAGCCTTCCATTGGGTAAATGAAAGCCGTCAACACAACAGAGAAGACCAAGAATGACCAAAGCTTCATGCGCTCAGCAACTGCACCAGAAACCACAGACATTGCCGTTGCAACAAAGACAACTTGGAAGAAGAAATCAGACTCTAGTGAATGGTCAGCGCCATCGGCTTGTGTACCGATAAGAGCCCCGATCGATGGCATCCAGCCACCTTCACCGTTGTCTACATACATAATATTGTAACCAACCAGCAGGTACAT
>JBFGYW010000042.1:0-20582 GCA_041587235.1 Vibrio sp. | reverse complement strand
TATTTGTTGATTGAACGAACAATTGTGCGGTATTTATAAGCCCCTTCGTCGTTGAACTCGCGCCATTTAGCAATGTAACACGCATCCCGATGATCAGGGTCAATTTGGGTGGGATTGGGCTTATAAATGATTTTAGGCTCTAGGCTATGGGGCAGCCGGGTCATTAAATAAGGATCTTTGAGCACTTTAGTCCAAAATTTTCCCCACATTTGTTTCCCAAGTTTATTTCTGAGCGCAATAGCCTTTTTCAGCGCCTTTTCCTCGCCAATTTTGATAAAACCAACCGAGCGATGCAGTACGGTGTCATCGGGGGTGTGAATGTGGACTTTAAACGCGGTTTTCCCTTTCGAGATGAAGCGGTGTCCTGTATTGGTGATTAAGTTGCTTTTTGTCATCGTTTTAATTACAAAGCAGTCATTAATGATCAAAGCTTAAAATACAAAATCGGTCAGTGAAAGGGGTCACATTCACTGACTCGATGTTAATGTTGTTTTTCTTAATTATGAGACATGCTGATCTTATTTTTGAGAAGCTGGGTGAATAAAAACCGCTTTATCTCGATAGCCTTTTTTTGTTTTGGTCTGTTAACTTTTGGTGATGACCAGACAACAGGTGTGCTTTTGTTTACCAAAACCGAGGATTTGGTTAAGAGCCGCTTTGTTAATCGGGACAGATGCTGAGCTGACCAACTGGTTTGGGTTGTCGACACTGGGATCGTGAAAAAAGAAAAAGTCATCGCTCATACCGCTAAGAACAATCCAATGTGGTTCTTTATTGCCATTAAAGCGATAAGTGCTGATCAATATCACGACACAAGCGTGCTGACTGAGCCAAGTCTCTAGTTGTTGAATATTGGGTGATTTGGTGAACACTGGAATATTCGCTTGCTCTAATTGCTGACAAAAGTCCTCGTGCACTAATTCGATGATCGCTTTTTTCTCGACCTGACGGACAGAGTCAACAAAGGGCGTACCGGATGATTGAGACCAAAGCTCAACCCCATAGCCTCGGCGGTGAGCGGCTAACGCTAATCCTTGCCCACTACACCCTCCGTGCCCAGCAGCCATAAAAACCGTTGTTGCCTCTCGCCATAGTTGAATTTCTTGTTGTCGACTCGGTTGGTATTGCGGGTCGAGAGTGGCAAAGCTCATCTGCAGACAAGCTGCACCACAGGTGAAAGGCGTTGTTTGGACATACAAAGGCATGGGTATGGATATTTGGGCCTGTGTGGGAATTAAGCGTTTTTGCAGTCGCAATCCATCGGCGAGATCATCATAGTAATGAACCAGTGTTTTTAGTGTTTTAAAGCCCATTTTTTCATAGAGGATACGAGCTGAAAAATTATCTTCCCTGACTTCTAATCTTAACGTAATGTATCCCTTGGATACCGCGATGGCCTCGCATTGTTTGAGCAGTTGACTGGCAATGCCTTGACCTTGGTATTGAGGAGCAACCGCGAGTGAATAGAGTCGACAAAGCAGGGTGCCTCGATGAAAGAGTATGAGGGCATAGCCTGTGATGGTTTGTTCTTGAACCGCTAAAAGAAACGTATTATGAGTTGAATGGATAAAGCGCTTCATCTGTCTTGCCGAGAGCCTATCTCCTGGAAAGACTTGCTCTTCAATAGAGAGTAACTCTGGTATATCAGTAAGCTGTGCAGCTCGAAACTTCATGTGTGGGCTCACATCAGGAAAAGTGGCTTTATTTAATCTCAATTCGTTTTATTTCGCCAGAGGAAATTCATGGCCACAATTTTAATTGTTACGGATGAAGATCAAGATTGGAAAAACTACTTCCCATCTGATCAAGTCATTACGGTAGAGCAGTATTTAGAAGATACCTCGTTATCTCATGATCGTCGCTATCAAGTGATCAATTTGTGTCGAGATTATGATTACATGAGTAGTGGTTATTACTGTTCATTAATGGCAGAAGCACGTGGTCATAACGTTATTCCGAATGTAATGACGATCAATGATCTGAACCAACCCTTTGTGTCTTATTGGCCACAAAGTGACTTTGATGCTTGTCCCAAAAAAGGCAATACCATTGAAGCTAAAGTGTTTTTTGGTCGTAGTTCTTATCCTGGTTTGGAGAAGGTGGCTCGTAAGATATTTTCCTTGTTTATGATTCCGGTCATTGAGGTCCGTTTCCACTTGCAACCGAATGGTCAATGGCATTTAGAGAAGGTCACGCCTTTGCCATTTCAAGAACTCAACGATGAAGAGCAGACGTTTTTTGCTCAAGCCCTTGAATCTTTTTCACACAAAGTGTGGCGAACTCGTAAGCAAAGCAAGCGGTATCGCTATGACTTGGCGCTGCTGGTCGACGAGAATGAGAAAATGCCACCTTCGGATAAGGCGGCACTGAAACGCTTTCGCAAAGCGGCGCAACGACTGTCGATCAATATGACACCCATAGGGCCTGGAGACATAGCGCGTTTGGGGGAGTTTGATGGTTTGTTCATCCGAGCGACCACGAATATTAGTAATTTCACCTACCAATTTGCGAAAACGGCACAAGATTTGGGGTTGGTTGTGATGGATGATCCAGAATCAATCATGAAGTGCACGAACAAAGTCTTTTTAACTGAATTACTGACTCGCAATAAGGTATCGATCCCACCGAGTGTCATTTTGCGCAAAGGCAATCAAAAAGCACTGTCTCAAGCGATACAAGAGATCGGTTTTCCTATGGTGCTAAAAGTACCTGATGGCGCATTTTCGGTGGGGGTTGTCAAAGTCAAGGATGAACAATCTTTACAGGATAAGGCCAATGCGATTTTCGATAAGAGTGCGTTGATTTTAGCGCAGGCTTACATGCCCACAGATTACGATTGGCGCATTGGTGTGTTAAACCGACAACCCATTTTTGCTTGCCAATACATGATGAGTCGTGGTCATTGGCAAATATACCAGCATCACGATAGTGGACGAGTGTCGTCGGGCGGTTTTACCACTCTCGATATCAAGCAAGCACCGAAGCCAGTCGTCGATGTTGCGGTTCGGGCAGCTAACCTGATCGGCAGTGGCTTGTACGGCGTGGATGTAAAAGAAGTCGACGGCAAGGCTTATGTGATTGAAGTCAACGATAACCCGAGTATCGATCATCATGTTGAAGATGCTTTTTTAGGCGACTTGCTTTACGAGCGCATTATTACTGAGTTCTTACGTCGTATCCAATTGAGAGGTTTTTGAGCAGTAAAACGATAATGTTTTACTGCCTATTGAATTATCAACACCTTATATGGTCGAATAGACGAGCCACCAAGGAAGGTGACAAAGAAAGTATTCGGTGGTGAGTCTCTTGGCTTTGTCACCGAATCACAGATTTTAATCATAAAGAGGACGCGGTTCGTGTTTGACTCATTTTTTCCAAAACCGAAATGGTTTTTTCTTAGTTTTTCCTTGTGGTCTATTTTATGTGTTGTGGGTTGGTATTGTGGCATCAAGGATCTCGGCCAGCAGTTGAGCCTAGCACATTGGGTTAACATTGATTTCCCTGCGCCTTTGTTAGCCGATGCAAGCGAACCGATGAAAGCCGAGTTTGAATCGCTAAGCACTCAAGCGATTAATGCCTGGCAGTATCAATACATGCTGTTTTGTTATGCCGTATTTTGTCTATTTTGGATCAACGTTGGCGGGCAGAAATGGGCGAAGTGGTCGGTACTAGGTTCGGCACTGATCGTGTTTATTACTTGGTTCTTAGTGGAAGTTAACGTCATGCTCAATGAGTGGTACGGTGACTTTTACAACTTAATTCAAACGGCATTATCCAAGCCAGACAGTATTACCATAGAGCAGTTTTATCACGAACTGTCATCGGTTGCGGTTATTTTGATGGTAGCCATCACAGTGTCTGTCCTCAATAGCTTTTTTGTTAGCCACTACGTATTCCGCTGGCGTACTGCGATGACTGCCCATTATACCAATATGTGGCATAAGGTCCGACACATTGAAGGGGCTTCACAGCGTATTCAAGAAGATACCATGCGATTTGCCTCTATCGTTGAAGGTTTAGGCGTTAGCTTTCTCAACTCAGTTATGACCCTGATTGCCTTTTTACCGATTTTGTGGGGATTATCTGGGTATGTTAAAGAGGTACCGATTTTTGGTGAAGTTCCACAGGCCTTGGTGTTTGTCGCTATCCTCTGGTCTATTTTGGGTACTACGTTACTCG
Organism: Vibrio sp.; assembly: GCA_041587235.1. GTDB lineage: Bacteria > Pseudomonadota > Gammaproteobacteria > Enterobacterales > Vibrionaceae > Vibrio. The sequence continues at coordinate 16,403 of JBFGYW010000042.1, read as the reverse complement.
CGTTGTCAGGGATTAAACTGCCCGGACTTGAATTTAACAACCAAAAAGTGGAAGCGGCCTATCGTAAAGAATTGGTTTATGGTGAGGACTTTGCCGATCGCGCTCAGCCACCAACATTAAAAGATCTGTTCTCGAATGTTCGTCAAAGCTACTTTAAGCTGTATTTGCACTATGTGTATTTCAATATTGTCCGTTATGGTTATTTACAAGTTGGGGCATTTATTCCATTAATTGTTTTAGCTCCTTCGATTGTTGCTGGTGTATTTACGCTAGGAATTATGCAGCGTATTCTCAACGCCTTTAATCAAGTGGAGAACTCTTTTCAATACTTGGTTAACTCATGGACGACTATTGTGGAATTGATGTCGATCTACAAGCGTCTAAAAGCGTTTGAGAAGCAGATCGATCAGCACAATGAAACTACATCAGAATTGGCCTACGAGAACGATTAAATATCGGTTATACCCACCAACTATAATAAATAAGGGGCAACGAAAACGTTGTCCCTTATTTTTGTCGATTTTTTGCAGCATGATTTGTTTCTGTTAATTTCATATTACTTCCAAGCGTTAGAGAAAAACGCTCGATAACCATTGTCTGGATCATAGATATTTCGATCCCCGCCAGCTTGATTGATATTCTTAGGCGTAACTAAATGAACGGGGGTGACATAATTGCTGATGGGCTTTTTATTGAACAATCGGTTGAGCTCGTCAATCGTTTGCCAACCGTGAAAGTTGAGAGGCTCTGCTACCGTCGCCACTTGAAAGTCGCCATTTCGGATGCGTTCAAAAGCCGATTGACTACCATCGCCCGCAGAGATGTTTTTAGGTGCATTAGTGCGGCTTGTACCCATAGAATGAAGCGTTGGTGCCATGTAGTCAAAGTAAAGGTCATTGATGGCTAATGTATAACCGTATTTACCTTTGAAATCAGCCATCAAATTATACGTAAGTTTTGGTATTCGGCTTGATGTTTTGGCAAGCGGTTCATCCATGTAGCGCAATACCTGACAGTCGCGACACTTTTTGATGTAATCTTCCATCACTTTGGCTTTGTGAATGGCTATCTTATAAGCGCTGTCGGTTAAAATCACCACATTCGCTCGCCCGTTTGAATCGGCGATGGCGTACATAGCGGAGACTTTTGCCACCTCATCGGATGAACTAGTGATATTGGTCGAAATGTAATATTTTGGCATCGGGCCTGGGTCTGGACTTGCGTGCCAAGCAACGGTTTTAATCCCTGACGAGTGGGCTTTTTTCAATAGGGTGACCATTTTATCAGGGTTAAAGCCGCCGACGACGATCCCGTCTGGGCTTAAACTAATGGCTTGATCAAGAGCTGAATACTGAGCGTCAAAGGTCCCGGCACCATCGATAATACGGGTTTTCCAGCCAATCGCTCGACTGGCTTCCATAAATCCTTTTACCACTCCTAATACGCCATTGTTTTTCAGATCTGAGGTGACAAAGATTACGGTTTTGTCTTTTGCGCCTCGCGGTGTATTGGGTAAGGAAAAAGGGGGAAATTGTGTTGCAGAGGCTTTTTGAACCACAGATTTAGCATGTTTTATGTAATCACTGGCTGAATTTGCCCAAATGGGGGCGGCGGTGAAAACTAAAACCGCAATGGCAGTATTGGCAATGAACATTTTCATAGATTCGACCTTTCCTCTTTGGTGGGACGTCAATGATGGCGGTTATTTAACGCTCTTAAATGAGGGATATATTATGCAACCTTTTTGGTTAAAAAGTGGGCATGTCAAGTCCCTTTAAATAACGATAGTTTAAATATGATGGCTGGAAAAAAAATAATCCGAAATAAAAGGATTATTGTGAGCAAGTTAGAATTTTTCTGATAAAACGCACAATAAATCGTGATTAAATTGTCTGTGATGTGTGGCAAATTTTCAATTTGCGACAATGCTACGCATTTTGCTTTCATTGTTCATACCAGAACTTATGATTTATTAAGCTTATGGTGTCAAGGGGCGAAATAAAATATCGAGCTTAGGGTGAACCATTTTGCGCTTTACGGTGACGGCATAAAAACTTTCGTACACATTGGGCAGTTGCACGTAGCTTGTTAATTGTTGATTGTCGAGTTCATCTTTGACCACGACTTCAGGCATGACGGCTAAGGCTTGGGTATCGCGGGCAAGCAATCGCAGCATGGCCATATCGTCGGATTCTGCGACGATCTCCGGCTGTAAGTCATATTGAGTGGAGAGAGCATCAAAGGCACTGCGCAAGGCACTTTCGCCATAGGGAAGCACCCAACGCTGGTGTTGATAACTGGTATCTAGGGCAGTGTTTAATGGCAACCCTGGCGGCCCAATAATGGAAACGGCTTGTCTGGCCAGCACTCGTGTTTGCCAATGCGGTTTGTGTGACCCCCCAACGGCAATCGTGGTCAAGGCAATATCGAGTTGCAGTTCGTTTAAGGCGTTGAGAAGACCGGTTTGACTCATCGATTGTAAGGTGTAGCGGCAATCACTTTGATTGAGCAAAGGCTGAATAAACTGTTCAATAAAGTTTCTCGACAAAGTCGAAAGAATACCAATTCTTAACGTCGCGCCGGGGAGGGCTTTGCCGCTGGTCAATAAGGTGGTCAGCTCTTCGCCGTTTTTGAAGATGTCTTCTGCATAGCTAAGCGCGTGATAACCGCTTTCAGTCAACTGCAAGTTACGCCCTTTGCGTTCAAAAAGCTGAACGTTAAACGATTGTTCTAATTGCTTTATTTGTGCTGATAAAGCCGATTGAGAAATATGCAACTCTTTTGCCGTATGAGTCAGATTGCCTTTCTTGGCCACTTGCCAAAAATAGAAAAGGTGATGGTAATTGAGTCTGTCCATAAGTTCTGTAAAAGTGAACGTTTAGTTATTTATAATATATTTTACTTAATGAAAGTAAAGTCGCACAATAGCCACAATGTATTTATGTGTGAGACTTGTCATGCTTTCTTTATTTCTCCTAACCCCTTTGAAATACAGTCTATTGATACTTATTGCCATTCTGGGTGCAACCATTTTGCGTTACAGTTGGATTGCTTTTGCCGGTGAAATAGACCGACGCCGTTTTTTTCAGGCGCTACTGATGACCATGGGCTCGGTTGTTTTAGTGATCATCAGTAACCACCTGATGGTCTTTTGGTTGGCTTGGGTTGCGGTAAGTCTTTGTTTACATCGTTTGATATTGTTCTATCCACTAAGGCCGCGCGCTCAACTCGCTGCGCATAAAAAGTTTCTTCTTGCCCGCTTTAGCGAAGGGTTATTGGCGGTCGCTTTTGTTTTCCTCTATCGTCAGTTTGATACGTTAGCCATCGATGAGATTGTCCATTTGGCTGCGATTCAAGGACCGAGTGTCAATGTGTCTATTGCGGCCACATTACTGGCCATCGTGGCCATGATTAAGTGCGCCCAACTGCCCGCTCATGGTTGGTTGATTCAGGTGGTCGAAGCGCCCACACCCGTTTCGGCTTTATTGCATGCGGGGATTGTCAACCTCGGTGGTATTTTATTGTTGTTTTTTGCCCCCGTATTAGCAGCCAGTGCATTGGCGACCTGGTTGGTGGTGGTTCTCGCTGGGGTGAGTACTGTGGTTGCTGGGCTGGTCAGTACTACACGAATAAGCATTAAGGTGAAATTGGCTTGGTCGACTAGCTCACAAATGGGGCTTATGTTGGTTGAAGTTGCCTTGGGCCTTTATGAAATGGCGCTGCTGCACTTGTTTGCTCACTCTTTTTACAAAGCGTACTCCTTCTTAAACAGTGGTAACACGGTTAATCATTACTTAGCGGCCAAATTGGCTGGTAAAGTCAAGCCATCGATTCGACATTGGGGAGTTGCCTTAGTCTTATCTGCCTTGGTGTTAATCGTTGGCCAAGTGCTGTTTAGTATCATGACCAGTGCCGCTGCCACTATGTTGGTTTGGTTTGCATTAGCGGCACTGGTGTTGCCCAGTGTCGCTCATCAAACTCATCTTAAAGCGCGAGTCATCAGTGTGGTTATGTCATTGATCTTAGCTGCACTATTACTCACTTTGTATACGTTAGCGAAACATAACTTAGCGCCATTGATGGGGTTAGATGCACCATTAAATCTCTACGCCGATTTGCTGATTGCTGTGCTGTTTGAAGTCTTGTTTGTGCTGTCTATTGCATTGCAATATTGGCCGCATCAACCTTGGGTTAAAAAATTGTTCATTTGGCTAAACGCAGGGGCGTATTTGGATGAGTGGGCAACGCGTATCACACTGCGTTTGTGGCCAAGTACGACATTAATTCAGATGCAAAGCTCGCAGTGGCAATCTAAATCAGAGGCGAAATAATTATGAACTCACCGACAATGACACAAGTGAAAGAAAGCAAAATCCAGCCTCGAGCCTTTCAATCGGTCGCGGCGCAAGCGGCGTCGATGATCGCCCCTGCCTGGCCTTTAGACCGCTCTATTGCTGTTAACCCTTGGTGGCCACAGCGTCATCAAGCCATTGACAATACCTTTGCCCAACAAGCGGTACTCATGGGTTATCACGGTTTGATGCCAGCATCTTATTATCGCGAGCATTGGAAAAAGCAGATTCAATCCCATCACTTGCGCGATGCCAAGCTTCAGTGCCAATCATCTCTCGATGAGACCGCTTTGGTGAAGGTGATCAATACGGATCTCCCCGCGATTGGTCGTTGGAAAACCTTGGCGATGTTAATGGATGATTTGGTGCCATCTGCTCAAGGCCACAGCTGGGAACAAGAAATTATTCAGCAAGTGAGTCAGTTTATCGCCTTGTATCATCAGTACCCAGAGCGATTTGACGCCGAAGGTGGGAAAAGTGGTCAACACCTTTATCAGAGTTGGTTAGAAGTTGTTTGCTTAGACAAGGGGATTAAAACCTTACTGGGTGTGGATTTACTTGATTACTTCAATCGCTTGCCAAAAACCTTGTCGACCTTGTTTGAACACGTTGAGCATCAATGGCAAGAAGTTTGGGGCGACGAGCCTGGCGCTTTGGCCTTTACCCGCGGTTCACTCAATCAGTTATCTGGCTGGGCTGGTTGGCAAGCTTGGCTCGATTGGCAAGCTGGATTAGATCAAAAAAACATTAACGAACCCCATACTTTGGGGCTAGTGGCGATTTTATTAGCATGGGATACGGTGCTTATGCACTGGTTACTCAAACACAATACCGAAGCGGCGTTGAATATTCGTCAACGTTTAAAGCACCAATCGTCTAAGTTAGACAGTATGATCCAAAGTGCTAAGCAGATATTAGAGCCACTTTGGGTGTGGCAATGCGCATTTGAAATCAGTGTTCAAGACGATTGGGTGACTAAGATAAAGCAAACCTCGGTGGATCCTTTGTCGGATCGTCCTGAACTGCAAGCGATTTTTTGTATTGATGTGCGCTCCGAGCCAATGAGACGCGCCATCGAAACGCAACGCCAGAGTTTTGAAACTTTGGGATTTGCCGGATTTTTTGGCGTGCCAGTGTCTTATCAAACTCAAGATGGCAATGTAACGCGCCCGCAATTACCGGGCTTACTTGCGCCAAACTTTGTCGCCAAGTCAACGCGCGTACAGCCAGAGCGCTGGTTGCGTATGACGCATTTGGGGTGGCAAAATAGCTTTGAAAAACCAGCGTCTAATTTGGGAATGGTCGAAGCCGGTGGCCTGTTAAAGCTGGTCAGTTTGTTCAAGCGTGCCGTGTTAGAGCAGGGGACTGACAATCCGGTAAACAAAGAAGCGCGTAAAAATCAGCTCTGGCAACTAGAGCGCCATGACATTGCTTTAACGGTTGAAGAAAAAGCCGAGCTCGGCGCTGGGATCTTAAAAGCGATTGGCATCAGTCAGCGTCTTGCTGATGTGGTGTTATTGACTGGCCACGGCAGCCAAACTTGTAATAACCACACCGCTTCTGGTCTTGATTGTGGGGCATGCGGTGGTCAAACCGGTGAGGTCAATGTCAAGGTGTTGGCCGCTTTGCTCAACGATCAAGCCGTGCGCGAGAAAATGGTGGCGTTTGGAGTTTCTATCCCGAGTGAAACGGTATTCTATGCGGCGTTACACAACACTACGACTGACGACATTGATGTGTTTGATGCGCCTAGCCAAGCGTCCTGGTTAAACGATATTGAGAAAGCATCGCAATTGGCACGTCAAAATCGCTCGAAACAATTTACCCAGGCTGATGAACTTTCGCCTGCTGACATGGCACGTTTTTTCAAGCATAGAGCGACCAACTGGGCGCAAATGCGACCTGAGTGGGGGCTGTGTAACAATGCGGGCGTATTTATTGCCCCTCGTCATTTGACAAAAAAGATCGATTTTTCTGGACGTGCGTTTTTACATGAATATCATGTCAGCCAAGATCCAGAATTTAGCCAACTTGAGAAGATCATGACAGCCCCTTTGTTGGTCATGAATTGGATCAACCTGCAATACTATGCCTCGGTGACCATGCCGGAAAAATACGGCAGTGGTAATAAACTGCTGCACAATGTCGTGGGCGGGCGCATCGGTGTGTTTGAAGGTAATGGCGGCGATCTGCGTATTGGTTTATCGCATCAGTCGGTTCACGACGGTAAACAATACCGTCATCAACCGGTGAGATTAAATGCTTTTATTCAAGCACCGAAAGCAGCCATTGAAGAGATTCTTGCTCGCCACCCTGATGTCGCGGCACTGGCTGATAACCAATGGTTGTTTCTGTATCAGATCGACGAGGATCACCAAATTTGGCGATATCAAGATAAGCATTGGCAATTAAAGTAGTTACGGAGATTTTTTGTTGAACACTCTAAAATTGGCGGCCACTCGCCACCAAGATGTACAGACAGCGGCTCAATTACTCAAACAAGGTAAACGAGTGGCACTTCCTACTGAGACGGTTTATGGTTTGGCTGCCGACGCAACCCAGCCCGATGCTGTCAAAGGGATTTTTGAAGCCAAAGGAAGGCCGGCTAATCACCCTTTAATTGTGCATATCGGAGAGATAGCCCAGTTAAGTGAGTGGGTAGAGAGTGTTTCTGAAGACGCTTTAACTTTAGCAAAGGCTTTTTGGCCAGGGCCGTTAACCTTGTTGCTAAAAAAATCGGCTTCCTGTAACTCGGTTGTGACAGGGGGGTTAGAAACGGTTGCTGTACGCATGCCTTCTCACCCTGTCATGCTGAAATTGTTAAAAGAGCATCATCTCGCAGTCGCTGCGCCATCGGCAAATCTTTATAAGCAGCTGAGTCCGACCAATGCAGAGCAAGTTCTTCATGGACTCAATGGTCGCATTGAAGCGGTTATGGATGGGGGAGACTGCTTATTCGGGCTAGAGTCAACCATTGTTGACTTAACCTCCGAGGCGATTCAGGTGCTCAGAGCCGGTCCGATTACCGCGCAGCAATTAAGTGAATGTCTTGGCAAAGCGGTCACTTATCCAGAGCATCACAATGTGGCCGTGCCTGGCAATGTCGGCAGTCATTACCAACCGCAAACCTTATTGCGTTTAGTGGCTGATTTACCCCAATCATTGGCCAAACGCGACCGCTCGTTAAGTTATGCTGTGCTGCACACCACTTGTTTTACCCAAGAATCAAAAGTACACAGCTTGGCGATGCCGCTTGAAGCTCAAGAGTACGGCAATAAGCTTTATCGCTACTTAGCCAAAGCCGATAAGCTTAATGTTGATGAGATTTGGCTAGAAAAACCGCCAGTTGGCGAGGAGTGGAATGCGATTAACGATCGATTAAGTCGAGCGGCTTTGCCATTGTAATTTGTTTTTCGTAATAATCTGTTCTTCGCAATAACTTATTCTTCACAATACATGGCACACTTGATTATCGCTTTTGTGCCGTACGCCATCTAACTCCTTGAACTCAAATCGATAAGCTTAGATGGCGTTCATACCGTAACCGCGCAGTGGAAAAAACGTTGGTCCTCTAGCCACTATGATCCCCTTTTTGTGTCGGGGCACTTAAATTCAGATTATAAAAATGAATGACCGGTCATTGTTGAGACGGAGGATCGTCTCCTAGAATGGTTTGAGTTTATCTTTGTTATGATATAACATAACTATAAATTTCGGTTTTTCAGTGACCATTTGGTTACTGTACGCTGAAGACAAAGATATTCACTCACAATGTAGCGATAGAAAGTTCATGCAAAGTCAACCATCATCTTTGATCCCCGTTACTGTCCTCTCCGGTTTTCTCGGCGCCGGCAAAACGACGGTATTAAGGCATATTCTCACCAATCGACAAAACCGCAAAGTGGCGGTGATTGTCAACGATATGAGTGAAATCAATATCGATTCGGCAACGATTAAGAGTGATGTCTCTCTTAGCCATCAACAAGAAAAATTGGTTGAGATGAGCAATGGCTGTATTTGTTGTACTTTGCGAGAGGATTTACTTGTCGAGATCCAAGCATTAGCCAGAGAAGGCCGATTTGATCATATTGTGATTGAATCGACAGGGATATCAGAGCCTTTACCAGTCGCAGAAACGTTTACCTTTAGTGATGAAAACGGACATTCTTTGTCTGAAATTGCTCGACTTGACACTATGGTAACCGTCGTTGATGCGGTCAATTTTATGCGTGATTACCAGCAAGCCGAAGACTTACAAACAACAGAACAACACCTTGGCGAGGAAGATGATCGCAGTGTTACTGATCTGTTGGTTGACCAAGTTGAGTTTGCTGATGTCATTTTGATCAGTAAAACCGATCTGGTTACGCCTGAGTCACTCGCTCATCTACGTGAGATCATCAAAACCTTAAATACCACGGCCAATATTATTGATATTCGCAATGGTGAGGTGGATATAGCGCAAGTGGTAAACACAGGCTTGTTCGACTTTGAAAAAGCGCAACAATCACCAGGTTGGCTAAAAGAGTTGCGCGGAGAGCACGTACCGGAAACCGAAGAGTACGGTATTAGCAGCTTCAGTTATCAAGCTCGTCGACCTTTTCACCCTGAAAATTTTTATCAATTCCTACATAACCTAAGTCAATTTGGCACCTTAATTCGCTCAAAAGGGTATTTTTGGTTGGCGACTCGGCCGGATTTTGCCGGTCAGTGGAGTCAGGCCGGTGGAATGGCTCGTTATGGCTATGGCGGTATGTTTTGGCAGGCGACATCTAAGTCTCAGTGGCCAAGAGATCCTGAGTATCTCGCATCGATTGAAAAAACGTGGTGTGAACCTTTTGGAGACCGACGCCAAGAGTTGGTCTTTATTGGTCAAAATTTGGATAAAAAAGCCATGATCCAAGCACTCGATGACTGTTTGCTGAGCGAAGAGCAAGCGGCGCTCGGTCTCGAGTATTGGCAAACACTCACCGACCCATTTACAGAGTGGGAGGCTTAATCATGTCTGCTGTTGATTTACTTAACTCGCAACTTGACGGTACAGAAAAGCCTTTGTCTTATGCCATCGATACCGCGCCCAATGTATTGGCTAACATCTACCAACACGAGCATAATATAGCACTGTGGCAGCGCGAGATCGACAAAAGCTTAGTCAGTGATATTGAGACTATGCTACGCGACACAACGACATTGGCATTGGTGCAAACCGTCACACCTAAAAATGCAGCGCAATGGATAGAGAATAGGTTGTCTGAACACCCATGCGCCAAGTCATTAGGTGAAGACATTGCGCTAATCGTTGATATGTTTTGTTGTTTGTTTGACCTTGAGGAAGTCGGACTGAGACTCACCAAATTAGACAAGCCTATGTGTCCTAAATTTCACGTCGATCACGTGCCGTGTCGCTTGGTCACTACCTATGCCGGTACGGCAACAGAATGGCTTGAAAATAAAGATGTCAATCGAGAAAAATTAGGCGCAGGCAGTGCTGGTTTGACCGACAGTGAATCTGGTTTATATTCCTCTCCTGAAGTCATAAAAACAGTGACGCCTGGCGATATCGCTTTATTAAAAGGCAGTGGTTGGGAAGGCAATGAAGCGACCGGCATAGTGCATCGCTCTCCCGCGATGATCAAGGATCAGCCGCGTTTATTACTCACTTTGGATATGATGTGACCGGCAAGTGATACAGGTGAAACCAAAGACTCCTTTTATTCAAGAGTGCTTCTTCCATGGGGCTAAACACTCGCTAACCTGGTTAAGGTAAAATAACGAGGGTGATTTTTATTTGGAGAAGAATAATCGGGCTTGCTTGTTAAGCATTTATTCGCGCTGTCACTGACCACATACTTTATTCCACGGGGACTAAGTTCGTCCAATAAATCGACCGCAGAGGTGAAACTCTGCGGTTTTTTCGTATTTTAGAGTGATATTAAACTGAAAAACTTGTGAACTAAGGGGATGAGTGTGACACTGTTAAAAAGCAAAAATTAAAGAGATTCTTCGGAGATTGTGATGCAATTTGATGCGAAGTTGAGTGGTAAAGTATTAGATCCGATTCACGGCACAGTGATGATTACCGAGATAGAGCGGCAAGTGATCGGCCATCCACTGTTTCAACGATTGCGCAGTGTTAAGCAAAATTCTTTTCTATATAAAGTATTCCCCTCCGCACAACATAGCCGCTTTGAACATTCGCTTGGCGTGATGCACGTCGCTTATCAAATGTATCGCCATTTAGTGATCAATGCATATCGATACCATGCGAAATACCAAGATCAACTGCTGTTTACTCAGATTGAGCGTATATCGATGGAGCGAGTACAAGAATTAAGGCTGGCTGCCTTACTACACGATATTGGTCATGGCCCTATGTCTCATCAATTTGATTCTTTCTTATTGAGCTTAGAGCAACTAAAAGATGCACTTGGCCCGGATTTCTCAGATATTTATCCGTTAGTTGATGAGAGTAAAGGCGTTGAGCATGAGCACATGTCGCTTATTTTTATCAAAAAAATATTTTCTGATCTCCAGCTCAATATTGATGTTGATAATATCATTAAGTTGATTGAGTCGAGTTACAAAAATGGGGTGGTCTATGAAGCCATCGGGGAAGCCGAGTTTGATATTCAGCCTTTGTTTACTTCGCTAATTTCTTCTTGCCCTATTGATTCTGATAGGATGGATTATTTGTTACGCGATAGTTATTTTTCCGGTGTAAAGTGCGGTGTTTATAATATTGATCGCATTATGATGTCGATCGTTCCTGTTGTTGAAGAAAATCGCGTGTACTTGGCTTATAAAGAAAGTGGTCTTGACTCGATATCAGAATTTATTTTCTCGCGTTCGAGTTTGTTTAGCCAAGTGTATTATCATAAAACTAATCGCGCTTTTTCATCGATGTTAAGCAAGGTGTGTAACAAGCTGATTGATAAAAGCGAAGAGGGGCGTCATTTATTTTCTGCGATGTATCAATTTAAAAGTGGCGACTTTGCTAATAATTTACGCTCTCTTGAACGCTTTTATTTGGATAATTCTGATGAGTTTTTTATCAAGCAAACCGTGTCTCAACTGATTGCCAGTGATGCCAAAGCGAAAGCCATTGTCGACAATATTCTATATCGTTCGCCGTGGAAAAAACTCTATGAGACAAAAGCTTATCAACCAGATTGCACGGTATTCTCTCAAGTCAATAAAGCGTTTGTTACGCGCTTAAAAAGTGAGTTTACGCAACACTTGACCCAATACATTGATAAAGATGATTTTTTTATTGATGTGATGAGCGATAACTCGTTGAAGGATTTAGATAAAACCAAAGTTAAATTACTCACCAAAAAAGCCAATAGCGACTATGAATGTCACGATATTGCCTTGTGTAGTGATAAATTAGATCAGTATCAAAACGTGCGATATTTTATCCGTGTGTATGTCAATCCTGAACGCTGTGACCAAGGTGTTATTGACGCGGTCCATGTGCTCGATGAAATGAAACACACCTTAGTGACAGATTATGAACTGCGTTAACCCGACGGCATCTGGGTTTTATTTTGCCAATTGGCAGGTTTTAATTTGCGGCAAATAACCCCCTAAACACCAAAGGCTTAGGTATGAATAACACCTAAGCCTTTTATTTAATTGGCGCTCCCGACAGGATTCGAACCTGTGACCTGCCCCTTAGGAGGGGGCCGCGCTATCCAGCTGTGCCACGGGAGCTTACCAATATTGTAACTAACCCACTGGTAAAATCCAATAGTAAAATAAATTAACTACTGGTTTTTCAATATCTTGTGCATGACATCGCCAATTTGAACGCTCGAGGCTAGATCGGGTTGATCAACGGTGAGATCGGCGCCGGTTTCATACACACGTGCCACGGTTAAAGTCACGTCGCTTTCGATGACTTTGGCCCTTGAAATGCCTTTTTGATCAATGAAGGACGCGGTGTGCCAGAGTTGCAATTGATCGCCTTTTTGAACGCCGTGAACTCGTCCCAAATCCATGGTGATCGTTTCGCCAAACTTGGCTGCAACTTCGGGTAGTGTTACTTTACAAGCCAGCTGGTTTTCCAAATCCAGCATCACATCTCGGCTGACACGCAACATCATTTCGCCATAAGTTGAATGCCAAAAGCGCGCGCTTTGAGTATCGACTTGACTGGTTTTTGGAAAAGGCCAAATACCAATATCGCGGTAGATCTTGTTAAACACTTGATTACCGGTACTGCCATCAAAAATAGATAAATCCATCGCAAACTGGCGGTTAATGATGTCTTCATTACTTGCCGAACTCCCAATAGTGGCGGTCAAATCAATGATGTTGCCGCCAATCAAATATTGAGCCCCCGTATCTTGCGCCAGCATCTGAATACGTGTGGGATCCTCGACACCAAATTTATATGGCGTGATACCCACAGAAACAAAGCTGTGTGATTGTTTGTCAATCTGCCGCTCAACGACTTTAGTGTAATCCTCACCCAATTGATAAATTTGCCCCATCACCGCTTGTTGAGGGGATATGAGGCGCAGATCACCGACTAACAAGGTTTTCTTGTATTGCTGATTGTGGCAAGCCCTTGCCGATGGATAAATATCGACTCTGGCCGTGACGTAAATTTTGTTGCCGCTTTTAGTGATTTTATCAACGGCGATATAGCGGACTTCATGGTTAGTGAATTGGTATTCGGTCTGAGCGGTTTCTAAGAAGGGCCATAAATTACTCAAACTACCGATATCCGCTCCGGAAAATTCAACGGCTTTATAGACGGCATCTTCGAGGGCGTGTTGCCGCGCTTGATTATCGGAGCTAACAATTGCCGACTCGCCGGTCACTTGATACCAAGCGGCTTGTGCATTAGCAGTATAAAAGCTGATGAAAATCAATGAGCTTATTTGTTTTATCCATTTTTTCATGTCTATTAACCAATCTGGGTATAGTTTTTGCTTCGTTACAATCATTCACGGCTATAACGGCAAAAAGGATGGTGGTCGTTCATCATTCAATGTGAAACAAAGCAAAGACTGTTCCATGAATTACCCACCATGTGGCAAGTGTAGCAGTAGATGACGAATTACCTGGAGACAAACCGATGAAAAAGTGGCTCGTGTTGATACCAGTCCTGTTCCTGACCGCTTGTGCTTATGCGCCAATTTACAATGGTAAGCAACAGTACGCAGGAAGCCAATTTATGTTGCTTGAAAATCCGCAGCATACCATGAATTACTTTGTCGATAGCTTGACCGAAGAGTTGATTCAGTCGAACACCAGTGTTTCAGCGAGAACGCCATTAGCGGTGACGTCCTTTGTTGATGTGCAAAATATGGATGCCACCAATTGGTTGGGCAATACCGTCTCTGAAGGTTTCATTTATCAATTTCAGCGACGTGGCTTTCAGGTTGTAGACTACAAAACGACCGGTGATATTCAAGTGACTCAAGAGGGCGATTTTGCCCTGAGCCGCGATTGGAAGTCTCTGGCTCACGAGCAAAATATTCAATATGTCTTGGTGGGTACTATGCTGCGCCAAGAAGGGGGGGTATTGGTCAATGCTCGGGTTGTTGGCTTAAAAACGCGGATTGTCGTTGCATCTGCGCAAGGTTTCTTGCCGGCAGACCGCATAGGCCGAGATTTGGACACCCTTAACAGTATGCGTACCAAAGACGGGGTTATCATACGCTCAGACCCGACAATACGACAGCCATACACCGTGATTTTGAGACCTTAGGAGCAAGTGTGATGAGAAGCGCATTAATGATTTTCGCCGTACTTTGGTTAGCCGCCTGCCAGCCTTTGCAAACCATCAGAGATGATAATACGTTGGTCGCGGTCGGCTATGCGACGATCAGTGAGCAAAAAGGTCGTAATGATGAAGAAAGACGAGTGCGGGCGATGAGAGCGTCTAAAATTGATGCTTATCGTGAATTGGCCGAACAGGTCTACGGTATGCGCATCAGTGGCCGCGCAGAATTACAAGATCAACGCTTGGGTGTTGAAAACACATCAGGCGCTGTCGATGGTGTTATTCGCGGCGCTGAAGTGGTGAGAAGCTATCCGGTGGGTGACAGTTACGTCACTGAACTGAGACTGGATATTCGCAAAATGTCTGCTTTGAGAGATTATGGCGAAGTTCAGCCTGTGCCAAACTCGAGACAAGAAACTATTTTTTAATTCAGTGTTCGGTGAGGGCGCGACTGTAGACCTTCAACTGCGAGAATCGCACAAGAGCGTAAAGCACCAATAGATTAGGCTTTAATATTGGTGCCCAAAGTTGAAATAGATTGAGTTTTGCCGCCTGCATTATAGGTCATTCCTGCCTTGCGATTGGTTTCTTGCAGTAAATTATTGAGTTTGCGAAAGCTCATTTCAGCCCGAGTTAACGCATCACCATTAACGAGGTTGATTTCTTGGCAACGAGCAATGGTTGCTTGGATATCACTGACTTTGGCCGCTAAACTTGAATCGTCCGAAAGTTGAGCGACATGAGGGTGCTGGGCGATGCGCAGATCGGTATTTTTTAACCGCTCAACGAGCTCACTTTTTTTTCTTGCCACTTTTTCAATCTCGGTGGAAAGGCGTTGGGTGATGGCTTGGGTTTCTTCGCTCAGCACTTGCTCGAGCTCGTTGGCATTATCGAGTTGAAATTGAACCAGATCCACTAAAGCAACCATCACTCATTCCTTATGTTTTTACGCCCAAGGTCTATTGCGTTACGCCCAAGGTCTATTGCGTTGAAAGCTCGTTTTCAAATTTTAAAATATTGCTCGCCAACTTTTCAGGATCAACTCGGTATGAACCATTGGCGATGGCTTCTTTGATCGAAGCGACTTTGGCCTTGTCAAATGCAGGTTGTGACGACAAGTCTTGTTGCATTTGATTTAACGCCTTGCTCTGTTGACTCAAAGAAACAGAATCTTGGTGGCTGCTTGGTCCCGTTGCTTTATTCTCATTTTGTGTTGAAGTGCTGTTCACATCAGTTTTGTTGGTACTGCGTTGCGTCGCAGTACTTAACTGATTTGTGCGCACGTTATCAATGCCTGCCATATCTCTCTCTCACTCTCACCAGGATGACATTTCTCTCATTGGCTATAATATCGACCATCATTAGAGATTCTTTAGCAATATGATGGAATATATTTGCCCAGTCTACAGTACTTTGGCCTTAAAAGGTCAAGTTAACTTTAAAAGGGCGTAAGAAAAGCCTTAAAAAGCAACAGAAACTTCACCCACACCGGTCACTCTCGCTCGGATTATACGCTGGGATTTGTCATTTTTCACTCTCACTTGCTCCCCTTCACCGCCATCTTGTAGTGCAGTGCCTCGAGTTGTGATAGACATCCCACCTTTGGCAGCGATGATGGCCACTTTTTCATTGCGGCAAACGACACAAATATCATTTCTTTCAACGACATCGCCCAAGCGTATCAAGCGTTTTACTTTTGCTCCTATCACTTCATCTAATTGGCTATAGCCTTGACGACGAAAGTGTTGCAAAGTGATCATTGAGATTGAGACATCAGATGGCGAGAGGATTTCACCTTTGGCAAGGGGGCGTACAGCGGTGACCAGAGGTAAAGCTAACTCAATTTTTACCGGCACATAGATCCGCCAATTATCCGCTTCACATTCTACCAACACGTTTATATTACTGCGGTTACTGTTAGTATTGTTAGCACTGGTGGTTAGAGGTATGGGGCAATCCGTCATTTTTAAACGCGAGTCTAAATCTGCGGCTTGTACCTTGAGTTCTGCTCCTTTAGGCTTAGCCATATTCGCGAGAATAAATTGCTCGGCGGCTAATCGGGTACGTTCGATTTGGGTTTCACTGGCTGCATGAGCGAAAAAACTCAACAAAAAGAAAAAAAAGCCGATAAACTTAACAAATCTGGCTATAAACGCACTACATTTATAGTGTACATCAAAAAATTGATAATAAGACTTTGCCATTACGCGCCTCTTTTGTAGTTTTGGTTTATTTTAGGGTAACACCTTTGAGCAAAAAGTTTGAAACGGAGTAAAACTTATGACGGGGATTCTTGATTCTGTCAACCAGCGGAC
>JBFGYW010000041.1:0-20882 GCA_041587235.1 Vibrio sp. | reverse complement strand
GCCTAGAGTGGCTTTTACCGCATTGGCAAGGATGTTGACACCCTTAAGCATTTTTTGACGGGCGTCATTAGAAAAAGCAATCTCTTTCGCTGTCATGATATTCTCCTTAACTCCTTATTCTACGATAGCTAAAACGTCTTGCTCAGACAGGATCAAATACTCTGAGCCGTCGATTTTTTCTGTTTTGACACCATAGCCATCATTAAACAAAATGGTATCACCCACTTTGACGTCAAGACTCACACGCTCACCGTTATCGAGTTTTCGCCCGTTCCCCACCGCAATGACTTTACCGCGGTTCGATTTTTTAACCGACGATGAGGTTAAAACGATTCCGCCTTCTGATTTGTTTTCGACAGTTTGTCGTTCGACAATTAATCGGTCACTCAAAGGACGAATAGTCATCATTTCTCTCCTAAAAAAAGATAATCTATATAAATAACAATGAGTACGAGCTAAAAATGCTCAATCTTCAAATCGGGATTGAGGTGAAAAACTTCAAGGTGTTTTTTTGATAAAAAATTTCTATTAAAGGGATAAAATTTGTTTATTTATCTTGAGGCAACGGGAATTATTGGTTGAGATATGGGAAGGTTACTCGCTGGCGCGGTTATGTTCAGTGCTAACCACCTCATCGCCAATCACTTTGTCTGGGCTACTGGCAGCAGGATGGTCCCAGAGCAAGAAATGAAGGCTTATCGACAAAAAGCCGCGCTTTGTTTTACTCAAACCTAAACTTGCTAAATGCACAAATGTTGACTATTTGTTAAATGTGTTGCTTGTCAGTGATCATTCCTTTTTTTGCTGCGTAATAGCAACAAACAGGGTAATAAAACAGGGTGAGGGTAGACCAATGAAGCGATTATACTATGTGACACAAGACCTAGACGATGCGGAAATGATCTCTAAAGAAGTGCATGAGAAGGGCATAGATGACCATCACTTTTTTGTCGTTTGTCGAGACAGGAAAGGCATTAAAACCCATCACTTGCACGGCAGTCACACTTTAGAGGGAACCAGTATTGTTTCGTCGCGTAAACGGGCTTATCTGTTAGGTGGTGTTGTGTTAGGCCTTGGCATTATTGCTCTCACGCTGTTTAGCCACTTATTTGATGCCGCACCGGCGTTACCTATTTTCTTGCTGCTTGGCGTTGCGTTGCTGACAACCTTTTTAGTTAACGTTGTCGGGCGCTCATTTGATGGTTATCTAATGGGCATCTTTGATCAGCATCTCAATCGCGGTGAAATCATCATTATTATTGATGTGGCACGGAACCAAGCGGAAAGCGTCGAGACGATCTTGGACCGTCACCCCAAAGCAAACTTTATCGCTGACTGCTCTAACTTTGGCTCCGCCATCCCTGATTAGTTCCAGTATGACGGATTTTTGAGCCTTCAGCGCAACGCTGAAAAAGAAATCGATTTGGTATTGATAGGGTGTTGATAAAATAACCGCTTTGTAATGAGGCGGTTTTTTTATTTAACCATTGATGGAGATACCGCTAAATGACCGCCATTGGCGATAGTATTTCGCCCTTGAAATTTTGCGTAATAGAGGGCTTTGTCGGCCATTTCAATTAAAGACTTGGCACTGAGTTCAGCTTGAGGGATAAGACTGGTGTAGCCAACACTGATCGTGACGGGAACGTCCCCAAGTGCCGCGTGCGGAATATTGAGTTGATGGACTTGATGGCGAATCTTTTCGGCTAACACGGCCATGTCTATTGCGCTTTTCCCGTAGACAATAAAAGCAAATTCTTCTCCGCCGTAGCGACATACCACATCACTATGACTGGCAGTACAGCAACGTTGAAACGCTTTCGCAATACGCTGTAGACATTCATCTCCAGCATAATGGCCCAGGCAATCATTGTAGGCTTTGAAATGGTCAATATCACACAGGATGAGGCCAATGTGTTCCTGCTCTCGCTTGGCAAGGTTGAGCAATAAATTGAGTTGCTGATCAAACACACGGCGGTTTTTTAGCCCAGTGAGGGCGTCGACGGTGGCGAGTTGATATAAAGTTTCGTTAACTTTTTCTTGTTCAATGGTGCCAAGTAGCACTCTTGCTCGACCCTTATCGTCGCGAATTAAGGCCTTGGCTCGACTGTTGAAATACCTTAATTGATCTTCATGGCGATCGTAATAAGGAAAGCGATTGTGGTAGTAGGGCAACTCGCCCTCGAGTAATTGTTGGTAATCCTTTAACACTTGCCGGGCTTTATCGCAACTTTTGATGGCAATATTTTGGTTGTAATCACCAGCAATCGGACAACTGGCTTGTATTGAGTGTTCTTCTTGGCTGGGGTTGAGCGCAAATGCTTGGCACATCATCGCATTACAATAAAAGATATTGGGGTTGTAATCTAAGTCTATCAACCACCAAGCAAGACCGGTCACGCTGAGTAATTCATCACATTGTTGATAATAACGTTGAATTCTTTGTTTAGACGGCATGCTTTGGGCTCAGTTATTGTGTTCTTTAATAATAATAGACGATAAACGCAAGTGCGTGAGTCGATTGAGCAAAAATGTTAGCCAATGGGTATGACCGTTTAAGTTCTTCCGAACAATAAAAACCTCGAACGGTAAACTAAATCGATGGTTAAGACGTACTGTTATGATACCAGTAACAGTAAAGGAGAAACCCCTGTGTATTTTGATCATTTGACCTTCAGCGCCATGGAAAAAAGACAAAAGGCGAGGTTTATCAATTCACTCGCCGGGTTTAAAAGTGTCAACCTGATTGGGACTCGCGATGCCAAGGGACATGAGAATGTTGCTGTGGTCAGTTCGTTAATTCACTTGGGGTCGAACCCTGCCTTGTTAGGTTTTATCAGTCGCCCCCACTCGGTAGAACGCCACAGCTTAGAAAACATTTTTGCCAGTGGTTTTTTTACTGCCAACGCGGTAACCGAGCAATTGTACCGAGCAGCACATCAAACCTCAGCGCGTTATCAAAAGCATGAGTCAGAGTTTGCACAAACAGGTTTGACACCGGCCTACAGCGATCTTATCAATGCGCCTTATGTGAAAGAAAGCCCGTTAAAAATCGGCTTAAAGTTGGTCGAAACCTTACCCATTGCCGCCAATGATACGGTGATGATAATAGGTGAAGTTCAGGAGGTTTGGGTCGACAGCGAAGCGGTGATGAAAGATGGCTACATTGATTTGGAAAAACTGTCCATCAGCACCGTCAGTGGTCTAGACAGTTATCATCGCACAGAGCGTTTAGACCGGCTAAGTTATGCCAAACCTAATCAACCGTTGGCTCGAATCGATGTCAACGGTGAGCCTTTGGAGTAACTATGCGAAGCACAGTTTTGTTTTTTATGGCCTTAATGGCGGCATTGAGCCCAACAGGTTTTGCGGCGAACAATTTAAACGATCTGGTTTGGCAGTATCGCGTACTCTTGATTGAGTCAACGGCCCCTCGCCAACAGATTTTTGACTATTTACAGCGTTTTGAAGCGGAGATCGAAGACAGGGACATCGCTTGGTTCATCATCGAAGGCGAGCAGATCAGCAGCAGTCTCAGTGCCGGTCATTGGACAGCGATAAAGAAAGATAAACAGAATTTACATTGTAAACAACCGGTGGTACTGATAGGAAAAGACGGTGGGGTAAAGGCGTGTGAGCAGGTGTTGGAAATCAATACCCTTTTCACTTTAATTGATACTATGCCCATGAGACAGCGCGAAAGACAGAAAAGCGCCATTGCCGATTAACCTTGGGTGGGCAACGGCGCTTTAGGGTTTGGCCTTACCTTTTTATCGCTGACGTATTAAGTTCACGATAAAGTAATAAGATCGCGATAAATTAATAAGTTAAATTCACGATGAGCGACTAAGCGCTGGTGAGTGTTTCAAAAGCGACTCGCATAATCGCTAACAATTTGTCGGCTTGCGCTTTATCAATCGTCAATGCCGGCGTGATACACAAGGTATTGTTAAATTGATTAAACGAGCGATTTGTTCGACCAATCAACAGCCCTTGTGCCATACACAACTGACACATTTTGGCGGTGACCGATTCATCAACCGGTTCTTTCGTCGCGCGATCTTTGACTAACTCTAAGCCCAGCAACAGCCCTTGGCCACGAACGTCACCAATGATGTCAAAATCGCGTTGCAAGTCTCTAAACCCAGCGGTGAGATACTCTCCCATGTGAGCGGTATTTTCGATCAAGCCCTCTTCTTCGATAATGCGCATATTTTCCAATGCGGCAATAGGGCCTGCAGTACAACCGCCAAACGTGCTGATATCGCGGAAATACCCCTGCGTATCTGCGGCGTCATCATTGAGTAACGCAAAGACTTCCTCGGTGGTGACAGTGCAAGAAATGGCGGCGTAACTTGAAGCGACCCCTTTTGCCATAGTGACAATATCGGGCTGAATATCGTAGTGTTGATAGCCAAACCATTTGCCGGTGCGCCCTAGGCCACACACAACTTCATCAATGTGCAATAAAACTTGATATTTGCGACAAATGCGCTGTACTTCTTTCAGGTAGCCTGGGGGAGGGGTGATCACACCGCCGCCGGCAGTAATGGGCTCAATCACGACAGCGCCCACGGTATCTGGTCCTTCACGTAAAATGGCGTCTTCAAACGCTTGCGCCGCTTTAATGCCATAATCTTCTACATCGCCAAATTGACTGCGATATTCACAGCAATGAGGAAACTCGACAAAACCCGGTACAAAAGGGCCGTATTGATCACGGCGCTGCTCTTGGCCTGTTGAGCTCAAACAACCAATAGTCGAGCCGTGGTAATCACGTTCGCGAAACAAGATTTTGTGCTTTTGGCCACCGTATTTCTTATGCGCGATTTGACGCACCATTTTATAGGCTTTCTCGTTGGCCTCAGAGCCCGAGCTGGCAAAGTAGACACGACTCATACCCGGCATTTTACTGAGAAGTTTGTTGGCAAATTCAGTGGCGGGCTCTGTGTTGGCCGTGCCGGCAAAGTAGTTGAGTTTGATGAGCTGGTCATAAATGACTTTGGCCATTGACTCACGGCCATAACCGATATTGACACACCACACACCGCCAGAGGTGGCATCGAGAAACTCACGCCCTTGGCTGTCCCAAAGGGTGAGGCCTTTGCCTTCTGTAACCGTCCATGGCCCTTGCTCTGGCATGGCTGCGTGTTGAGTGAGGTGAAACCAGATAGGTTGGTTATTTTCTTGCGTTTCCATACTAATACCTCCGTGTATTTTTTGTTACATTAGAGCGATAATGGCGAAGAGACATAGGTCCAGCACAAAGTATTTTTGGTGACAGTTCAAGCCTTGAAGACCGAACACGGATTAACACGTCTTAAACCGCGGCTCAATCAACCATGGAAGTGTATGAAAAGCGATCATTTAATCCATATTCAATTTCGCAAAGACAGAAGTCTGCAAGAGCAGATCCGCGAACACCTCATTGAGAGTATCGCTCAAGGCCTGTTTTCCGATCACGCCTTGCCCTCGTGTCGAAAAATGGCTGAGATGCTCAATGTTTCTCGTAACACCGTGGTATTGGTGTACGAACGCCTCATCGATGAAGGGATCATTTATACCAAACCGAGAAGTGGTTACTTTGTCAAAGCGATGGATGACGACATCACTGCCCTGCCTTCTAGTACGGCTGAAACAGCACAATCGCAGCATCGTCAAGCGCGTTGGCAGCAACGTTTCAAAATCAATTTGCGTACTTCATCTAAACTCAAAGCCGCAGATGATTGGCAAACCTATCCGTATCCGTTTATTTTTGGCCAGCCCGATCCGAGTTTATTCCCCTTAGCGCAATGGCGAGAGTGTGGCCGGTTATCTCAGCGGCAAGGGGTGATTAAAGACTGGGTCATGGACGCAATTGATGTCGATGACGAACTCTTGGTGAAACAATTACAAGCTAAGGTGTTAAGTAAACGTGGGATTACCGCTAAAACCGACGAGATATTGATCACCATTGGCACGCAAAATTCCCTGTATTTATTGGCCGAAATGCTAATGGCACCGGGTACCCGTGTCGGGGTTGAAGAACCGGGTTACCCGGATATTCGTCAAATCGTCTCGTTAAAAGGCGCTAGCGTGACCCCTTTAGCCCTAGACGATGGCGGCGTTTGTCTTAGTGAGGAAATGGCACAGTGCGATTATGTTTACACCACGCCGAGTCATCAAGTGCCGACCAATGTCACCATGAGTATGGAAAGGCGCAGCGCCTTGTTAGACTTTGCCCAACGACACGATTTGATGATCATTGAAGACGACTTTGACAGTGAGGTGAATATTCAGGAAAGGCCATCGCCAGCGCTAAAAAGCTTAGACCGCGATCAGCGCGTGATCTACGTTGGCAGCTTGTCGAAATCCTTATCACCGGGGCTGCGCATTGGCTTTTTAGTGGCAGACCGTTACCTGATTGAGCAAGCGAGGCAACTGCGAAGGCTGATGTATCGCCATCCCCCGAGCAATAATCAAAGAGCGTGTGGCTTGTTCTTGTCACTCGGTCACTACGACAGTTATGTTCGAAAGTTGCGCAAAAGCTACCAGCAAAAATGGTCTTTGATGACTGAGTTACTGCATCAACATATGCCGCAAAGTGTCATTAGCAAACACATCGGCGGCAGCGCTTTTTGGCTGCAATTGCCCCCTGGCGTCGACAGTCGCGACTTTGTCGCTCAAGCCAAACGACAAGGCGTATTGGTTGAAAGCGGTGATATTCACTTTATGACGCCTTGCCAAGCACAGTACCAGTTTATTCGGGTGGGTTTTTCCGCCATAAAAACCGACAAGATAGCCCCAGGTATCCAGGCTTTGGCGCAACTTTACCATCAATATTGTGGACCAAAAGTGGATGAAACTGGCACTATCGAATAAATCTCGCTTGCGATTAAGATGTGGTATATCGTATTGATGTTTATCAAGGAATGAGGAGCAATATCATGGAAATATCATCACAAGTCGTTTTTATTACCGGCGCGACATCAGGCTTTGGTTTAGCGACGGCAAAGGCATTTGCGAAAAAGGGCTGCCCACTGATCTTAACTGGCCGCCGAGCGGAGCGTTTAGACGCGCTGGCACAGGAATTATCGCACCAATGTGAGGTATTGACTTATCCGTTGGACGTCCGTGATAGCGAGGCGGTACAACAATGCATCGACAATTTACCTGAGGGGTTTAAAAACGTTGGCGTGTTGGTGAACAATGCCGGACTGGCGTTAGGCGCTTCTGCGGCAGATGAGTCGAAGCTTAGTGACTGGCACACCATGATAGACACCAATGTGACTGGTCTGGTTAACGTAACCCATGCCTTGTTACCACTGCTCAAGGACAAACCGGGTGCCAGCATCATTAACTTGGCGAGTATCGCCGCCAACTGGGCTTACCCAGGGTCACATGTGTACGGTGCCAGCAAAGCCTTTGTTCAGCAGTTTTCACGCAATTTGCGCAGTGATTTTGCCGGACGTGGCTTGCGAGTGACCAGCTTAGAGCCCGGTTTGGCAGAGAGTGAATTTAGTTTGGTGCGTTTTAATGGCGATCAAGACAAATACGATGCCATCTACAAAGACACGGCACCGCTGCAACCCGAAGACATTGCCAACATCATAGTATGGATCTCTGAGCAGCCTGCCCATGTCAACATCAATAGTTTAGAAGTGATGCCAACCAGCCAAGCTTGGAATAACTTTAAAATTGTGCAGAATTAATCCTAGTTAACAATCAATCATCGCTAACAAGGAAGACGACCCCCAAAACGAGAAAACAATGTGTTGCTGTTGGTTTTTCAGTTTGGGGCTCAATGTTAAAAATCAGCGCCGCGTCGGTAATGTCAATACAACAGAGTATTCACTACCAGCGAATAAAACATTAACCGCGGGCGCTTTGGTGACTGCGATTTCGCCGCATAGCAAAATCGATCAGTCGATCAATTCATTACCTGACTTCTTATCGCTGAAAAAGGCCTCGATACTACTCAAGGTCGTTGTGGCGATATTGTTCAGTGCTTCTTTAGTTAAAAATGCCTGATGACCAGTAAAGAGAACATTGTGGCATGCGGATAAGCGTCGAAAGACATCATCGGCGATCACCTGATCGGAATTATCTTCAAAAAACAAAGACTTTTCATGCTCATAGACATCTAAACCCAGGGCGCCAATTTGGCCAACTTTTAACGCTTCAATCGCCGCATTGGCATCAAGCAAGCCACCACGGCTGGTATTGATGATCATCACCCCAGGTTTCATCTTGCTAAAGGTGTCTTTATTGAGTAAATGATGATTTTCCGGCGTCATTGGGCAGTGCAAGGATACGACATCGCTGGTATTCAACACCGTTTCTAATGGGCCATATTTAGCGCCCATCTCAGTCACGGTTGGGTTGGGGTATGGGTCATAGCACAATACATTCATGCCGAGGCCTTTAAATATTCTTATCGCGGCCTGACCAATTTTTCCCGTACCAATCACGCCGACGGTTTTGCCATAAAAGTTAAACCCGACCAAGCCTTCCAGAGAAAAATTGGCATCACGGGTTCTTTGATAGGCTTTGTGCAGACGGCGATTTAAGCTCATCATCAAGGCAACGGTGTGCTCTGCCACCGCTTCTGGAGAATAGGCTGGCACGCGAACCACTTGCAAACCGAGCGCCTTGGCCGCTTTAAGGTCCACTTTGTCAAAGCCTGCGCAACGCATGGCAATCAGCTTAGTTTTTCCTTTGGCCAAAATCGCTAACACGTCTTGGCCCAGTTCATCGTTGACAAAAGCGCACACCACCTCCGATTGTGCCGCTAACGGCGCGGTATGTTCGGTTAAGCGAAAGTCGTGAAAGTGATAGTCAAGGGGAATGGGTTGCGGCGCTTGTCGAAAAGCGTCTTGGTCGTATTGTTTGGCGCTAAAAAAGGCGATCGCTGGCATAGTTATCCTCATCCAATCAAAAAGCGGAATTGTCATCTTATACTCCGAGTGTGATGAAAAGTTTGGAGTATTTATGTGATTTAGTTCAATGTTTTACCCACATGTTAATGGAATATCATACCCAATGAATTGCATCAAGCTATGATAAAAATAATTGCCTTGGATAAGTCGCCTCTATGCCAAAACTGAACGATAAAAAATTGTTAACGCTGATTCGCTATGTCCCCGTTTTATTTATGGGCGTTTTTGCCATGGTGGTCAGTGGAGTCGTTATTCAGCAAAATGAAAGCAAACTAACGCAACGCATTGAGAATAAAAAACAAAGCTTAATTGAACAGCACAAAGAAACTATCAAGCTAAAAGTGGATCAAATTGTCGCTCATGTGCGTATTGATAAGCAAAAAACCATTGCAACCCTTAAGCGCGATATCAAACAACGGGTTGAGGAAGCCTATAGCATTGCCGAGCAATTGCGCGCCAGTTATCCAGAAAAATCGCCCGCAGAAATCACCCAATTGATCGCAGATGCACTTAGGGCGATTCGCTTTAACTCAGGGCGCGGTTATTACTTTATGTTTGATTTACAAGGCAATAACCTAATGCATGGGCTAAAACCTGAGGTACAAGGCAAAAACTTACTCGGCGTACAAGATTTGCGCGGTAGTCTGATACTCAAAGAGCACTTAGCCTTGATGAAGGAAAGCCCTCAAGGGGAAGCTTTTTATACTTGGTGGTATCAAAAACCAGGTGAGCCACGGCAGCAGGAATTTCAAAAAATTGGTTTTGGTAAAATTTTAGCCCCTTATGGATTTTTCATCGGTACGGGTGAGTATGTTGTTGATGTCGAAAACGATATTAAGCGCTCACTGCTCGGTTGGCTCAACGAGTATGACTTTGAACACGCCTATGTTTTTGTCATTAATGCCGATCAAAAAATCGTCTCGCACCCAGAGAGGGAGTTTCTTGGCCAAGACATCAATACTTCGGTAAAAGCCAAGCTTAATAATATTAATACGTTGGATCTTTTTCAGGGTGATTTTATCCAATATCAATCAAAATATTTACCGACCGGTATCACTCAAGGTGATAAGATCAGTTACGTAAGAAAAATCGTTGGTTGGGATTGGGTGATTGGCTCAGGTTTTTATCTCGATCAATTTGAAAAAGAAGTCGAACAGGAAATTCAATCGATAACGAAGAGCAATGATCAAGAGCTTGTCAATATCTTGCTGATCTGCGCGTTGGCCAGCGGTGTCGTTATCCTTTTTTCTCTATGGATGGGGCAGAGCATTGGCAAGCGGTTTGAACGTTTTCAGCGCAGAATTGAGCGCGATTATAACGAGCTTGAAAAAACCAAAAACAAAGTACAGCACTTGGCTTATTACGATGATTTAACCGGTATATTCAACCGCAACGGCATTGAAACCACTATTCAAAATTGCCTTTACGAAAGTGAACAGAAACAAAAGCTGTTAGCGGTGATGTTTGTCGACCTTGATGATTTTAAAAAGGTCAATGATCAATACGGACACTCTTATGGCGATAAATTGTTAGAGCAAGTCAGTCAACGCTTTCAACGCGTTGTCGAGAATTCTGGCGCTGTTTTTCGTTTTGGTGGTGATGAGTTTATTTTCTGTTTTTCCGAATTAGAGAGTTTTTATCAAGCCAGTGAAAAAGCCAATGCAGTACGTGACTGCTTTAAACACTCGTTCGAGGTGAATGAGCGCACACTGTCCGTCCAATGCAGTATTGGTGTCAGTATGTACCCTGCTGACGGTACTGAGCCAGAATCTTTAATTCGTCGATCCGATATTGCTCTTTATCAATCAAAGCAGCGCAATAAAGGTCACGCCACGTTTTTTGATCAAGAGATCAGTGACTCAGTCGAAAGAAAGTATCTCATTGAAGAGCAGCTTAAAACGGCTTTGCACAAGCATGAAATCGAGGTGTATTATCAGCCGCAAATTGACGGTAAAACGCAGACGATATCCGGTGTTGAAGCCTTGGCGCGTTGGCAAAATGCGCAATTGGGCTTTGTGTCCCCTTATTATTTTATACCCGTGGCTGAAGAGACAGGGGTAATTGCAGAACTGGGTCTATTCGTTTTTCATCAAGCGTGTAAAGATATCTTGGCCTTATCACCGAATGGCCCGGGCGCGTTAAATGTCTCGGTGAATATTTCACCTAAGCAGTTAAAGATAAAAACCTTTCCTCGAGTGCTTTTGACCATCGCTTCTGATGTCGGTATCGATATCTCACGGATTACACTGGAGATCACCGAAAATGTCGTTTTGGAAGATTTATCTCGTGCTAACTTTGCACTCAAACAACTGAAGAAGCTCGGCTTTGGTATTTCGCTTGATGATTTTGGCACGGGGTATTCTTCGCTCAGTTATCTCAATCAGTTACCGATCTCTGAGATCAAAATCGATCGCTGTTTCGTCGATCAAATGTTGACTCAATCACAAAGCACTTCGCTGATTAACGCGATTATTGCCATTGCCAAAACCGGTGAGATGATTGTGGTCGCCGAAGGGGTCGAAACCCTAGAGCAATATCAGTTGCTCAATCAATATGGATGTCATTTAATGCAAGGTTATTACTTTAGTCAGCCAATCGACATCAAAGCATTGGCTGAGTTTATTCAACAGCCGATGAATGTAAGAGCGGAAGTCTAAATTGGTGAGTAAGCATCTTTTTTCTCTATTTTTGGGCAGTGTGTTAATCAGTTTGCTTGGTTTGTCTGGGCCTGTCTATGGCGCAATCGATTGGGTAAAAGTCGATAAGTCCGTGCGGCGATTATACCTTCTTGATAATCAAACCATTGTGAAAACGTTTCGCATAGCACTTGGCGGTGAGCCTAGGGGGGCCAAGCAAGAAGAAGGCGATCAAAAAACTCCGGAAGGTATCTATTATCTCGAGTACGTCAATAACGCTTCACAGTTTTACCGCTCTGTGCACATTTCCTATCCCAATGCTCACGACATCCAATCGGCTTTGCAACGCAATGTTTCTGCCGGTGGCAATATTAAAATTCACGGTTTAAAAAATGACGAAACTGAGCCGGCAGGTTTTGTGTTAAGTTTTGATTGGACCGACGGCTGTATTGCCATGAGCAATGATGACATGGATGAGTTTATCCGTTTGGTTCCTATGGGCACACCGATAGAAATTTATTGGTAAGTTCGATACTAACAATGGCCACCGCTTGTCAGTGACAAACTCTGGCCATTGTGTGCGCTTTGTCTTTTGGCGAGAGGAGCGGTTAAGTGGCGCTAATGAAGCGCGCCGGCCAGTCTGTAAAGATGCCGTCTACCTGCTCAAGCAAAGCAAAGTCCTCTGCTTGGTTGACGGTATAGCACCAAACTTTGACCTCTTGCTGAGCCAGCCACTGAATATCTTCTTCCTTGATGTGTCGAAAGTTCAAATGGCAGCTAAAGGCGTTTAACTCTTGGATTAAGGCTTTACCTTGTTCACTGAGCGATTCTTCTAAAACGCCGACGGCATAATCGGTGTTGAGCTTAACGAGGTTTCGCAGTAGTGCTTGATCAAAGCTTGATAACACTATCTGTTGCAATGAAATGTCATGAGCTTGCAGCGTGCGATGAACCAATTCAGCCACGTGTTTGGCATCGTGATGATCAATTTTGACTTCGATGTTCAACTTGAGGCTGTGTTGGTGGGCAAAGCTGAGTAACTCTTCCAGAGTGAGCAGAGTTTGGGGCGATGGTGTAATGGCGTGCCACGAACCAAAATCCAACCCTTTAAGCTGCTCTAGCGTCAACTCATCAATGCGACCTTGACCATTGCTGCACCGGTCAACAGTGTGATCGTGACAAACAACGAGGTAATCGTCCTTAGTGGGTTGAATGTCAATCTCTACCCATTGGCAACCTTGCTCAAGCGCAGATTGAATACTGACTAACGTATTTTCTGGATACAGGCCCGCGCTTCCTCGGTGCCCGATAACGGTCGTAGACATGAAAGGATTCCTTTTGATTAGTAAATAAGTTCGACCTTGTTTTGCTTGGCAATGTGGTTGGCTACTTCAGAGCGACCATCGCTAAACCAGCGCGTCATTTCTTGCATGTGGCCACTGACTACGGGGGCAAAGCGGTGCAGCTTACTCAAATCGGCGACTAACCAACACTCTTGACAATGGCGTATTATGGCGCGATTGATATGAGCTTCTTCCGGTGTAAAATCAAGTAGCTGCCCTTGTTGATTAAGGCCTCCCACGCCAAAAATACCGAGTTTTAAGTGGAAACTAGCATAAAATTGGCTCGTCGACTCGCCCATGGTATCTTCATCTGAGGCTCGTACTACACCGCCGGCTAAGTGTACGCTAATATTGACGTTGCGCGATAAAATTAATGCCGCATTGATATTGTTGGTGACCACAGTGGCACCGGGGTGATCGAGCATGGCCATTGCCACCTGTTTTGGCGTGGTTCCTATGCCTAAAAACAAGCTACTGCCTTTGGGAATGGCCTGGGCGACGTTTTTGGCAATGTGTTGCTTTGCTTGGATATTTTGAATCTCGCGATGAGAGAAGGACACGTTGTCATTGTCACTGGGTAAACACACTCCGCCGTGAACGCGTTTGACTAGGCCTTGCAGGTTCAAATCCGTGAGATCTTTGCGGATCGTTTGCACTGAAACATCACACCGCTCTGCCAAGGAGGTGCTCGAAAGCACCCCTTGTGATTGGTGTAAATAATGCAAAATCTGTTTGTGACGGCTCGATAAACTCATAAAGAGACCTGTTGAAACGCGCTCTGATTGTCAACAATCTGAGTTTGAATACGGCGTTCATGACGATCAAATAAATGTAAATTATCCAAAGCGATGTAAATGCGATGACAAGCATTGAGATCAAAGGCAATTTCAGGCGTTGTGGCAATGATTTTTGTGCCGTCAGACAGTCTGGCATGGACTAACTGATTGGGGCCTAAGGGTTCAATCGCCTCAATGCTGACCTCAAGGGATAAACCAGAGTCGAGAGGCTCGAGCGAAATGTGCTCGGGGCGAAAGCCCAGCGTCACTGCCTGATCATCACTCTCCACCTGCTCAGAGGTTAACTGGCCGATGACTTGGTTTTGATAGTGGAGCTGGCCTTTTTTTATGCTTCCTGAAGTGAAGTTCATGGCTGGACTGCCCATAAATGAAGCCACAAAGGTCGATGCCGGTTGATGGTACACTTCGGAAGGGGTCCCAATCTGCTCAGCTTTACCTTGGTTTAATACCACGATCCTGTCGGCTAATGTCATGGCTTCGACCTGGTCATGGGTAACGTAAAAGCTGGTGACTTTTAAATCCGTTTGCAGGCGTTTGATCTCTAAGCGCATATGGGCACGTAGGGCCGCATCTAAGTTAGAGAGTGGTTCATCAAACAAAAAAAGCTTGGGGTCTCGAACGATAGCGCGACCCATCGCAACCCTTTGCCTTTGGCCACCGGACAACTTGCTCGGCTTGCGATCGAGATAGGAATCAATTTTCAGAATTTCAGCCACTTGGCGGATTTTTTGGTCAATAGTACTTTTGTCCACGCCGCGATTTTTTAAGCCATAGGCTAAGTTGTCGTACACCGACATATGCGGATAAAGCGCATAGTTTTGAAAGACCATCGCAATGTCGCGTTTGGCCGGCGCTTCTTGATCGATACGGCGATCAAAAAGGTGGATTTCGCCACTGGTGATCGACTCTAAGCCGGCAATCGAGCGCAATATCGAGGACTTACCACAGCCAGATGGCCCAACTAACACAATAAATTCGCCGGTTTTGACTTCGAGATCAATCCCTTTAACCGCTTGGTGGCCGTTGTCGTATGTTTTGACCAAGTTCTTAATGGTGAGCATAATAATGTATTCCTAAATCTGTTATTTTTCGCTCTCAACGAGCCCTTTAATAAACCAGCGCTGAAAGACGACCACCACTAAGATGGGCGGTAACATAGCGAAGATAACCATGGCGAAGGCATAGTCGTAACGCGGCAATTTGTTTTCGCTGATATTGCTTAAAATTTGTTTGATCCCCATAACAATCGTGGTGTAGCTTTCATCGGTTGTCATCATGATTGGCCACAAATACTGGTTCCAGCCAACGACAAACATAATGATAAAAATGGCCGCAATCATGGTTTTTGATAGTGGGACTAAAATATCAATGATGAAGCGTATCGGGCCGGCATTATCCAGTTGTGCCGCTTCGAGTAATTCATTGGGGATGGTTTTAAAAAACTGTCGAAAGAAGAAGGTCGCCGTTGCTGACGCAATCAAAGGGACGATAAGGCCGGCGTAAGAGTTGAGCATGCCAAACCCGGCCACTACCTCGTAAGAGGGGATAATTCTCACTTCAAGCGGTAGCAGTAAGGTGACAAAGATCAAGCCAAACCAAGCGCTTGCGTAAGGCAAACGAAAATACACCAAGGCATAAGCGGCCAAAAGAGAAATAATGATCTTACCAATCGCAAAGCCCAGTCCCATGATCATCGAGTTGATCAGCATTTTCTGTGCGGTCACATCACCGAGAAAGCCCAAGCTTTTATTCCACGCTTCAGCATAGACTTGAAAATTATTACCCAATGTCCATTGCAAACCATCTTGAACGATTAAACTCGGATCGTGAGTTGAACTGGCAAAAATTAGCCAAAGTGGGGTAAGCAAAAAAGCGGCCCCTAACAGTAAAATAGCGTGATCGCTCCATTGAATTGATTTCATGATCGCCTCTAGTAATGAATGCGCTTTTCAATAAAGCGGAATTGGAGGAAGGTTAACAATAAGACCAGCAGCAACAGTACGACAGACTGTGCGGAGCTACCGCCCAAATCAGCACCAATAAAGCCGTCGCGAAACACTTTGTAAACCAGCGCATTGGTACTGCCGCCAGGGCCACCCCCTGTCATGGTGTCGATAATGCCGAAGGTGTCGAAAAAGGCATAAGTGAGGTTAATCACCAATAGGAAAAACCCTGTCGGTGCCAATAGGGGGAACGTAATGGTCCAAAAGCGCTTGGTTGAGCTGGTGCAATCGAGCAAAGAGGCTTCTTGTACCGATTTCGGAATGGATTGTAAGCCGGCTAAGAAGTAAACAAAGTTCACTGATATTTGTTTCCACACGGCGACAATAACCAATGCGATCATCGCATCATGGCGGTTTTGTAGACTAAAGTCCCAGCCTAATGAGGCAAACAAATCGGTCATGATGCCGATGTTAGGACGGAATAAAAACACGCCAATCACACCGGCCACTGCAGGGGCAACAGCGTAAACCCAGGTTAACGAAATTTTGTATAAGCCCTGGCCGTGTAAGATATTGTTGGCTTTTACGGCCAATAGCAAAGCGATCGCAAGGGAGAGAAAAGAGACCACCAGCGAAAATCCCAGGGTAAACATCAATGAATTTAAGTATTCACTCGACGAAAAAAGGATTTGATAGTTCTCAAACCAAACAAAGGTCGATGATAAACCCCAAGGGTCTTCCAGCATAAAAGACAGGTAAACAGCCTTTGCGGCTGGGTATAAGAAAAAAATAGCAATAATGATAATTTGCGGAGCCAAAAACCAATAAGGCAAAGGTGAATGGCGAAATTGTTGACGATTATCCACAAGACTTCCAACTTAATAACACGTGCAAGGTAAAAAACGTTGCCACTCGAAACCGCCTAGTGACAACGTTTTAAGGCGGAGATTTACTTTTTCAGTGTACGTTTAAAGCGCGAAAGTAATTGGTTACCTTGTTGCTCAATGGTGTTTAGACCCTGTTTAACACTGGTCTCTCCAGCAATGATCTTGTCAAATTCGCTCCAAATCACTTCGCGAATTTGTGGGTAGAAACCCAAACGGTAACCATTGTTCCAATCCCCTGATTTTAAGCTCAGCTGCTTAACACCAATTTCTGCGTCTGGCGACTCTTGGTAGTAACCCGACTGTTTAGTCAGTTCATAAGCGGCATTGGTCACTGGGACATAACCTGTGGTTTTGTGCCATTCCATTTGCACTTCTGGTTGAGTGAGGTAGTTGAAGAAGGCCGCTACCGCTTTGTCTTCATCTTTGCTGTGACCGCTGAGGGCAAACAAAGCTGCACCACCGATAAAGGTATGGTAGTTTTCTTTGGTTAAGCTGTCCCAGCGCGGCAAGTAAGTGGTGCCGAGGTCAAATTTAACGCGGTTGCGCAAGCCACCGAATGAACCCGATGAACCGAGCCACATGGCCACTTCACCACGCTCAAAAGGCACTTGGTTATTGTCCCAATTTTTACCAAAGTACTTAAAGTAGCCTTTGTCATGCCATTCTTTAAATTTGGTTAACTGCATAACCATGTCTTTACTGTTGTATTCAATCTTAGTTGCTGGGCCGTCGTAACCGTTGTTTTCATCGGCCACAGGCAAGTTGTGACGAGATTTGAAGTTTTCAAATAAAATCCACGGTGTGTGAGATTCTGACAGCGCGACAACACCGTTTTGCTTGAGCTTTTCAGCGTCTTTTTCAAACTGTTCAAATGTCGCAGGCGGGGTATCAATACCGGCCTTTTTCAACAGGTCTTTGTTGTAGTAAAGCACAGGCGTTGAACTGTTAAATGGCATACCAATCATTTTGCCATCGCTGTCAGCGTAGAAGTTGCGGACACCGGCAAGGTAGTCTGAGGTTTTAAAGGGGTAGCCAGATTCAATCATAATATCTTGTACGGGCTTTGCTACGCCGGGGGCATTCATGATGGTCGCGGCACCTGCATCCATGACTTGCAGAATGTTCGGTGATTGCTTGGCTCTAAAAGCGGCAATGCCGGCCGTGAGGGTTTCTGGGTATTCGCCTTTGTAAACGGGGGTGATTTTGTAGTCTTGCTGTGAGTTATTAAAGTCGTGAGCAATTTTGTTGACCGTTTCACCTAATTGACCCGACATGGCGTGCCACCACGTAATCTCTGTTGTTGCCATCGCCGGCAGTGAGACTGAGGCGCCAAGCAGTGAGACCATCCAAAGCTTTTTCATGAACAAGTTTCCTTTTTGATTTTCGAACGAGTGCGGTTTGATTTCGTTGGAAACTATATTCGATGCTTTCGATGACAATTCAGTTGATGATAGATGTCACTTATATGAAGTTTTTATTTGGGTTTTCATTAAAGGAAGGCTCGATATTCAACCCAAACTGATTAATACCAATCAGATTTAGTCTATGGCCAATAATAGGGTAGGAAAATAGCTTGAGGGGTATAGAGCCTTGAGAACCATACCTTGAAGGCCATAGAACTTTGAAAACAATAATACCTTGAGAACAGTAATACCTTGAGAACAGTAGTACCTTGAGAGTAGTGGTACCTTGAGAACAACGTTCCTTAAGATCAATAGTACTTTGAGAATAAGGTACCGCTTTACTTCTCAATCCAATATTCGTCGTGTTATTCGATGAGTATCAAAAAGCGCGAAAGACATTCGCGCTTTTAGGTGGTGATGAAGGTGGTTATCGCTTTTTCAATAAATGTTTGGCACTGGGGTCGACCAATACCCGGTCTTTCATCGCTTGACGGCCGAGCAGCATCAGGTAGGTCATGTCTTGTCGATTACTCAAGGAAATATCAATCGGCCAGCGCTGACCACCCATCTCAAGCGTGGTTGTGATCACGCAGCGATACTCAAAACTGCCATTGGATGATTTAATCTTACGGGTGCTTTTGAGTTTCGCGCGGCAATGGACGATCTCCTCGAGATGGTACACGTCGGGGTGCAAATCGAACTCGACCCAGCGTTGACCATTTTCTAGTGTGCAAAAGGTGTTATCGACATGAATTGACGATGTCTTAGCCCCAGTATCGACGCGACTAAGTAGACCAAAGATCCCTAGATCAGGGAGATTTACCGATTCTGTTCTACCGATAATAAGTTTGTCCATATGGGATTCTAACCTCGTTTTCGATGACATTTACCCTTGGCCTTTCATGCGATTGGCATGCGGGCGTGCATTTTTTTCGATAAAATCAAAAATCATTCCTGCGACGTCTTTTTTGGTGGCTAACTCGATACCTTCAAGACCAGGAGAAGAATTGACTTCCATCACGACAGGGCCGCGATCCGATTGTAAAATATCAACCCCACAGAGATTTAATCCCATCACTTTGGCAGCGCTCAATGCGGTTGCGCGCTCTTCTTTTGTCAGTCTGACCAAATTGGCTTGACCACCGCGATGTAAATTGGAGCGAAATTCTCCTTCTTTGGCTTGGCGTTTCATCGCGGCGATAACTTTGTTGCCCACCACAAAGCAACGGATGTCGGCCCCTTTGGCTTCTTCGATAAACTCTTGAACTAAAATGTTCGCTTTCATCCCCATAAAGGCTTCGATAACACTTTCTGCCGCTTTGTTGGTTTCGGCTAATACGACACCTATGCCTTGCGTACCTTCCAATAACTTAATCACCACAGGAGCACCGCCGACGTTGCGAATCAAATCGGGAATGTTGTCTGGATGATGGGCAAAACCGGTGCGCGGTAACCCGATGCCTTTTCTCGATAATAGCTGCAACGAGCGCAATTTATCGCGTGAACGGCTAATCGCAACCGATTCATTCACACAAAATGTGCCCATCATCTCAAATTGTCTGACCACGGCGGTACCATAAAAAGTAATCGATGCACCGATGCGAGGGATCACAGCATCATAATCAGGAAGCTCTTCGCCTTTGTAGCGAATCTTGGGATTATTACTGGTGATATCCATATAACAGTGAAGGGTATCGATAATATCAACAGTGTGTCCTCTTTGCTCGCCCGCTTCTTTAAGGCGTTGAGTTGAGTAAAGATTTTTATTACGAGAAAGAATCGCGATACGCATGGCTGAGCCTCAAAGTAAGTCATAAAGTACTGCAATTGAAGCAGCAACGCGCGAAACATAGAGGTTTAAAAGGGGAAAATACAGTGAATAATATTAATCGTGACGATAGAAAAAGCGAATGCAATCGGCATTGGATTAAATCGTTATGGTGACTAAGAAAAGTGGCAATAGGTCGAGCAAAAAAAAGAAAACCCTGTCCGATAAATCGGACAGGGTTTATTCCTTATTTGCAGCAATCCAGCTACTAAAGTGCTCCCTGCATCATTCCATGATAGTGTGCTACATCCTGTAACGTCATCCATGTTCATCGCCATCCTAGCGGTGTCCATTACATTTGCATCCTGCAAATGACCATCCTGGTTTCACAAGTCCTTTTCTCAAATCTTCCTGATTTGAAGCTCTTATCCTAAGAGACCCAATTCCTTTGGGATTTCCTTGTCGTCATCCTGTCGACAAAATGATTATTGAAAATTTACTCGCTAAACGCAATCTGACTTAATTTTTACAACTGATACTGATCTCAAGTCCACCCGTTTAAAATCAATAGGTTAAATTTCTTTTGTCGATTTTCGTTACACTTATAAATCGTATTTCTTACTCTCATGTAAGAGATCTCTTACATGGTTTATGGAGAATTGACTGGATTTCTTACTTAGGAGCAAAAGATAAATAGTGATTTAGATCACGGCTTTACTGGATATGATTCGCGCGGCTTTGAGTCTACAGTGTGTGGTGCGATAGAAGGATAACAATACTAAAAGTGATGGGTACAGCGTCATTAATAATCAATCTATTTGACATAGAAGTGTCATGTATGTTAGATAAATTATATTGTCTTTTTTAGGCAAGGAATTATCTTAAACAATGGATGAAAGTGCTGTACTCGCTTAAAAGCACCAAATAGGCTGCGGGTGTCCATCCTTGTTGGGATAAATAATAATGGCTTTGTGTTTTTCTTGTGAGCACAAAGTGACAATAATAAGCTCACTAATATGAGCAATTAACACGAGGACTTATCCATGAAAAAGATAAGAAGAGCTCAACTACACCGGCTTCGCACTCTTTATTGGAAAGAAGTAAGAGAAGAGAAAAAAGCAAGCTAACCCAAGTACGCTGGCAATCTTAGTTATTGCCAGTTATAACCCTTCTACCTTCTACCTTCT
>JBFGYW010000040.1:0-21236 GCA_041587235.1 Vibrio sp. | reverse complement strand
GGGCATGTTATACCAATCTAACTCGATTGCGGGTCATCCTAGCCGGTTAAAAAGCTCGGTAACATCGTTAACAAAATCATTTGTAGCATAACGACTTAGATCCCTTTTCTTGGTAAGAAAAAAGCTTGTCTTGTTGTCTCGCTTTTTTCCTGCGCTATTATTGGCCACAGACTGAATTAGGTTGGTATTATTTAAGCGTCTTGCTGCGACTGGCACGCCGCAGCAGTAAAGACTACATC
The DNA here is from genome assembly GCA_041587235.1 of Vibrio sp. GTDB lineage: Bacteria > Pseudomonadota > Gammaproteobacteria > Enterobacterales > Vibrionaceae > Vibrio. Next base: position 20,997 of record JBFGYW010000040.1, on the reverse strand, counting down.
GGTTGAGCTGTTTAAGGCGGTTTCCGCCGAGTCTTGAATGACACCAATGATAAAGCCGACGCCAACGACTTGCATTGCGACATCATTTGAAATGCCAAACAAACTACACGCCAGTGGGATCAAAAGCAGTGACCCGCCAGCAACACCAGAGGCACCACACGCAGAGACGGCAGAAACGATGCTCAGTAACAGCGCAGTGGCCAGATCGATTTCAATTCCCATGGTGTGAACGGCGGCAAGCGTTAGTGTGGTAATGGTGATAGCCGCGCCAGCCATATTGATGGTCGCGCCCAGAGGAATCGACACTGAATAGGTATCTTCGTCGAGATTGAGCTTCTCACAAAGTGCCATATTGACAGGGATGTTGGCTGCGCTCGAGCGAGTGAAAAAAGCGGTAACGCCACTTTCTCTCAGACACTTAAACACTAAAGGGTAGGGGTTGCGCTGTGTTGTGAGCCACACGATCGCAGGGTTGACGACCAAAGCGATGATCAGCATCGAGCCGAGTAATACCGCCAGCAAGTGGGCATAGCCAGCTAAGGCAGAAAAGCCGGTGGTAGCCATGGTTGAAGCCACTAAACCGAAAATACCAAATGGGGCCAAGCGAATAATAAATTTCACGATATGAGACACGCCATGGCTCAAGTCGCTCAATAGGGTTTTCGTGCTGTCTCCGGCTTGTCTTAGTACCAAACCAAAACCAATCGCCCAAGCCAAAATGCCGATGTAGTTTGCATTTACCAAAGCGCGGATGGGGTTATCGACCACGTTAAACAACAGGGTTTTCATGATCTCAGCAATGCCGCTGGGCGGTGTCGCGCCCTGAGCGCTCTCAACCAAGGTCAGTGTGGTCGGAAAGAGAAAGCTCATGCTCACGGCGACAAAAGCGGCTAAAACTGTACCGATTAAGTACAGAAATACAATAGGGCGCATGTGAGTTTGGTTGTTTTGACCTTGCTGAGCAATTGATGCGACAACAAGAAGAAAGACCAAAATAGGCGCAACTGCTTTAAGCGCACCGACAAACAGAGCACCGACTAAACCGATATCTTGAGCGAACTCAGGAGTCACGATTGAAGCGATAAAGCCAAGGATAATACCGGCTAAAATTTGAAGCACTAAGTTGCCATTTAAAAATCGTGCAACGAGAGTGTTTGGTTGCATATTATGTTCCTGCAATATATTAGGTGATAGTGTGACCGTAGTAGTTGATCCCAATGTCGATGGAAAGCGTCTTAAAGAGGCCGCCCTCAGGCCAAGGTGAATTGGCGTTGGAATCGCCACACAAGTGAGATCGCGACCAAACTTCTCGTCCATGCCTTTTTCTTTATGAGACTGGGATTCCTTCACAGTCTGAATAAAGTCAAATGGCAGGCTGACAAAGCCGGTTTTTCCGTGCGAAAAACACCCGGTGGATAGGATACCAATCTAACGAAATAGCGGATCATCTTAGTGGGTTAAAAAGCCCGATAACGCCGTTAAGACCATCTCATGCACAATCGCTGCGATGACGCTTATCGGAAAAGAAAAAATTTGCCTGCTGCTCAAGCTTTTTCTTGCGTTAACATGACCGCGTATTGATACCAATCTAACTAAATAGCTGATCACCCTAGCTGGTTAAAAAACTCGATAACATCGTTAAGAAAATAACTTTTAGAATAACTACTTAGATTATTTTCTTACCTTGTTCTCAAGCTTGATCTCTGCGCTATCATTGACCACATACTTAATCAGATTGGTATTAATCAGATTGGTATGACCGCAACAGTTCTCGAAAGAACTGAGGGGGCATATACTAACTTGGTATTATTTTGTGTCTAGTTTTTGTTGAAATTTAGCAGCTTTGTTTGCTCTAAATCATTTATTTAGGAGAGTTATACAGGAAATTGGCAAACTTAAAGCGTATGTGTTTGCCAATTTTTTCGAAAGGTTAGGCTTTGGCTTTTCTTTCTAATAATAAAACCAAAGCCACGGCGACGGCGGCCATCACAACGGCGATGACGATTTGCGGGTCTTGATGCAAGGTTTGCTCAAATTGCCAAGGTGATAAATTGTGTTCTTGATTGGGCACTTTCTCACCGTGTGAATTGATTCGCCAAGTTAGGGTTTCCTTCCAAGGCCAAATTTTAGGAAGGGTACCGATCATCAGTCCTGTTAAGGTCATGATGGTCGCATGGCGATAGTGTCTTAGCAGCCAAGACAACAAATGCGAAAAGCACAGTAAGCCGGTGATACACCCCAGTAAAAAGACACCGATGACATCGAATTGAGCATTTTTGATCGCGGATAAAATCGGGGTATACATACCGATTAACAATAAAATAAAACTGCCTGAAATACCGGGCAATATCATGGCACAGATGGCGATGGTGCCAGCGAAAAACACCGTTAACAAATGAAAAGGTAAATCGATCGGGTTTTGGACGGTGATAAAATAAGCAAAAGCAACCGCGATGGCCAGCAAGGCAAAGTGATGCAAGCGCTTTTTATCCACTTGATTGAGCATGTGATAAACAGACACCAAAATTAAGCCAAAAAAGAACGACCAAGTGGGGATGGGGTGGTGGGTGAGCAACCAAGAAATTCCCTTGGCTAATGTGGCGATACTCAGCAAAATCCCTGAAAACAAAGCCACCAAAAAGGTGCCGTTAATATGTTGCCACAAGGCAGACCCACCTTGTTGGCGATAAAATCGCCACAAAGAAGGGTTAATGCGGCGTATGCTTTCGAGTAATGTATCGTATATGCCGGTGATAAAAGCAATGGTTCCACCCGATACGCCAGGTACAACGTCGGCGGCACCCATGGCGATGCCTTTTAAAACGGTATTGAGTATTGACATGATTATCCCATCAGTAACATTTTGACTGATTATACCGAAAGTAGAGGTCAATATAACAAGGCAGGGGTTTGTAAGAGGTATTTTTGCAAAAATATGAAAATAGAAGCGTATTTGCAATTTGAAAATCGCATAATGCAACGTTTCATGGATAAACGGAACGAATCGCACGTTTTTCGCGCATTTATCTATCACTTATGGAATATAAAAGTTGGCACACTAAATGCATTATCTAAATTGACCCTAATTAAGCCGAGGGTCACCTAGCCAACTGACGTTGTTAGTGAACGGACTTTGTTCACAAAATATAATAGCCAATTGCCCTTTTGCGATTGGCTTTTTTTTGCCTGCTTTTTTGGTGTTTCCCTCTTTCTTTTTTACATTTCTACTTAAAACGTGATACCCCCATAGTGATTAATGCATAAGATCGAGCAACGCCTGCGCTTTTTGTTTGGCTTGTTTGCGGCTGCTTACGGCCAGTTTTTGGTACAGGTTGCGGATATGGCTTTTGACTGTGGTGTAAGCGACATCCATTTTTTCGGCAATGTCTTCATTGCTAAAACCGAGCCAAATAAAACCCAGCACTTGCCACTCTCTTGGTGTGAGAGGACTGGTACGAATAAATTCTGGCAGCTCTCCGTCGCATGTCATCAACTGTTCGATAAAAGAAGGCGCAAAAAGTGGTCGTGGTTGCTCTTGGTCGGCATGGTGATGTTGCTGCATCGCTTTTTTTATCTGTTGCAGATGCTGTTTAGGCCAAGGGAAGTGGGCATTATCGGTTGGTAGGGTTTCAAGCAGATCAAGTAGCCAAGGTGACTCTAAACAAAAGTCAGTCACAATGCCACTCGACTGTGCGCCTTGTAACGCTTTTGTCAGCACGGTTTGCGCTTGGGCAGTTTGACCTGTCTCTACATACAGCGCGGCCAGCAGGATTTGATTGAGTTGTCGGTCAAAGTTGAGTTGATGGTGCTGACAAACTTCGATGAGTTGTTGAGTTAAGTGAAGCGCTTGGGCTAATTGGCCTTGAAAACGCAGTACTCGGATGTGATTTCTGGCCTGTAACTGATCAAAGTGATTGTAAAAGGTTTTTGGCAGTGGGTGGTTTTGTTGCCAATCGAGCAGGGCGTGCTGATGGCCGATGTCTATCCAGTGGGCGATCAAAGCCGCTGACGTTTGTGCCACCCAATCGGGGTGGTAGTCACCCATCGCTAAGGTGTCACTTAGGGTATCCCAATCGATAAGGTGATCTTTTTTGCGTGGGTCGGCATGCACTATCATAGCGATTAACGCTTGTCGGTACAGATCATGCGCGGCTTGGCATGGTTCATCACCCCGGCTTTTCGCTTGGCAGTACGCCAGTGCGTCATCAAAGCGTCCCCAATGCCAAAGCAATTTGACGCGCAAGCGAATCACCATTTCGTGCAACGAGTGGGCGGCGAGGTGATAGTCTTGGATAAATTGAAACAGGCGTTCTTGATGTTGATAGGCGTGTTGAGTGCGCCCTTGCGCAAGGTAAATATCATTTTGTTGGATCATAGACCAAAGCACTTGCTGATGCCCTTGGTGTCGCCTAGCCAATCGTTCGCTTTGTTGGGTTAATGATAAGGCCCTGAGTAAATGCCCTTGGACCAGGTTACTTTCTCCTAGTACCGACGTGGCGAGCATTTGGCTGCGATAGTCATCGGTGGGTATTTGCTCTAAGGCGGATTTCGCCAATTGCTTACCTTTGTCGGCTTGGTGGCGATTCATGGCAATTTGAGCGAGTAACGCACAATAGCGTCCTGACGCCGCACGCGACCAATTGATCTTATGTTGCAAACAATAGTGCTCAGACTCAAGCAGGCAGCGTTCGACCCGTTCAAACTGGCTTTTCCCTTGATGTACCCAAGCTTTTAATACGGTAATTTCTGGTTGTGCGAGTATGTGTTCATGTGGTAGTTGCTTAAGCGCCTGTTCGACCAGCGAACCATGACCACGGTTGAGTAATTGCCAGCCATGCTGATTGAGCAGGCTCTCTAAGACGTTGAGGTCTTGACTGGCAAGGGCGTGTTTTAATGCGCTAGGGTCGTCGCCCAAAGCGAGGAGAATATCCGCCGCTTTTCTATGGTTTTCAGCTTGCTGCGCTTGGCTGTATTTTTGTTTGGTGATGCGCTTCAAGCAGGCTTTCAGTACCGCAGGCCACTCCAGTTGACCGTTATGGGTTCGGCTGAGCAAGTGATGGTGCTCGGTTAATCGTTCAATGGCGCTCTCAATATTACTGGTAAATGGCCAGCTTTGCAGTAAGGCCGGGCTGAGGGTGTCAAAAAGAGATAAGTCGCACAAGGCGGTCTGTAAATCGAGCGGCAAAGGAGCAATGACCTCTTCGCTTAAATATTGGTGCAAAAAAGCGTGGTAAAAGTCATCGGGCTGAGTCGCTTGTCCTGATAGTGGATGGGCAATGGCCACTGACTCTAAAGCCGGACACAAGAGTTGAAAACAGGCTGGCCAACCGGCAGTAAAAGAAGTACAGGCTTCGGTTCGGTCGAGGGGCTGTTTTAGGTACCTTTGCACACTGAGTTGCGCTTCTTCTGGCGTCAGTGCCAGTTGCGTTGAGGTTATCAATAGGTCTTGCTTGTTGAGCAGGCGTTTGGCCGTGGCAAAAGGCATTTTTTGTCGCGAACTGAGAACCAGAGTTAACACATTTGCCAAAGGAAGTAACCAAGTGGATAGGCGAGTAAAGGCGTCCGTTTGTGCAATGAGATGGATATCATCAATAAATACATACATAAGACGAGATTGGTGTTGCAAAATGGCCAATGCGCTTTCTAATGCCGCTTCGGTATTGCCTTGTTGTAACCATTCAAAGCACGAGGTCATCGGTTGCTGGCAAGCATCGGAGCAGGCTTTTAAAAAGTGATGGATCAACCGCTGCGGATCGCTGTCTTTAGCATCAAGTGTTAACCAGCCTTTGTGCTCGACAAGCTCGTACCAATGTCGCATCAGCTCAGTTTTGCCGTACCCGGCTGGGGCTTGGATAAAAATGCGTTGGTAATGGCGCTTATCACCGCAAATAAGATGATCTAAGCGGTTGCGGGTCGGCCACTCTCGCTGATAAGTCGGGGATTGATTTTTTTGCTCTATCCACAATAACTCACCCTGTCTGTTTGTCACGTCATTGCCTTTCTTCATCGCCGACTCATTCACACTAATATACTCAACTGAACACACTTTAACAGATATTTTCTCTACGCCTTTTATCTCAGCCTAAAAATGAGAAGTAGGAGGAGGATGCAGTAAGAGGGAAATGGATCCATAGTAGAGTTTCACCCTCTACGGAAAGAGAGATCCAAGATGATAACCCCAAAAGCTTCATTTGATCAGCAGGCGTTTAAACAAAGTGTTGTGCGCCACTTATCGGCGACTTATGCCACAACACAAGACAAAGCGACGGCTCGCAATTGGTACTTGGCGATGGGCAGTGCCCTAGCAGAGCAGACGGTCCTGACCATGCTCGATACTGAAAATGATCCGGCTATTACTCAATCTAAGCAGTTAAGCTATTTATCGCTTGAATTTTTGATTGGACGCTTGACGGGCAATAACCTGATTAGTTTAGGGATATACCAGCAAGTCGAGCAGATGATGGGCGAGTTGGGTCAGTCATTGACAGATTTACTTGAAAATGAGCGCGATCCTTCGTTAGGCAATGGCGGGCTTGGTCGCTTAGCCGCGTGTTTTATGGATTCACTGGCAAGCTTAGAATACCCAACGGTTGGCTACGGTCTGCATTATGAATATGGTTTATTTAAGCAGTCTTTTGAGCAAGGCCGACAAAAAGAAGCCCCAGATGCTTGGTGTGGGGTTGAAGGCTACCCATGGGAAATCGCCCGACCAGAAATTGCGCAGAATATTGGTTTCTTTGGCCATGTTGAGGTCTATGAAGAAGCGGGTAAAGAGCGCCGGCGCTGGGTGCCAGGTATGGAAGTTAAAGCCATGCCGTGGGACATCCCGGTGGTGGGTTATCAAAATAATTCGGTTTACCCTTTGCGTTTGTGGGAATGTCGAGCAGTGGCCCCCTTCTCGCTGGAGAGCTTTAACAACGGCAATTATTTTGAAGCGCAGCATGCTCTGATTGACGCTGGCAACATCACTAAGGTGCTCTATCCGAATGATAACCATCAAAAAGGCAAAACGCTGCGTTTGATGCAGCAGTACTTTCACAGTGCGGCCTCTATTCATGACATTTTAAGGCGCCATTTAGCCCAGGGCCGAGACTTTCAATCCTTACCCGATTTTCATACTGTACAACTCAATGACACTCACCCGGCGATTGCCATCCCAGAATTGATGCGACTCTTTGTCGATCAATACCAATTAGAATGGGATGATGCTTGGGCTATTTGCAGCAAAACCTTTGCGTATACTAACCACACCTTGTTGCCTGAAGCCTTGGAAACCTGGGATGAAGCGCTCATTCAACAACTGTTGCCAAGACATATGGAAATCATTTATGAAATCAACCACAGGTTCTTGATTGAAGTTCGCAAAAAGTGGCCAGGGGATGTGGCCAAGCAGCAAAAGCTGTCCATTATTCAAGATGGCTTCCATCGCATGGTGCGGATGGCTAACCTGTCGGTCGTTGGCTCGTATGCGGTGAACGGCGTTGCCGAGTTGCACTCATCGCTGGTGAAAAAAGATCTCTTTCCTGAGTTTGATCTCATGTTCCCGCAGCGCTTGACCAATGTCACCAATGGGATCACACCAAGACGCTGGCTCAAGTTTTGCAATCCCGCTTTGTCTGCTCTGATCGACAGCCACATTGGTGAAGATTGGCCTAAGCATCTAGACCAATTGCAGCAATTGGCGCCACTTGCCGACGATACAAGCTTTCAAAAAGCTTTTATGGACATCAAGCTTGACAATAAAGCGGCACTGGCCGAATGGGTAAAAACCCACCTCGATGTTGAGATAGATCCCACAGCCTTGTTTGATGTGCAAATTAAGCGTTTACACGAGTACAAACGGCAACACCTCAACCTGTTACACATATTATCGCTGTACTACCGACTTAAAAACGATGCCAGCTTTACCATGGCACCCAGAGTCTTTTTCTTTGCCGCTAAAGCCGCGCCCGGTTACCACTTAGCCAAAGAAATTATTTTTGCCATCAACAAGGTCGCTGAAAAAATCAATCATGATCCACAAGTGAACCAGCAACTAAAAGTGGTCTTTATTCCCGATTATCGCGTCAGTATTGCCGAGTTAATTATTCCGGCGGCTGATCTGTCGGAGCAAATTTCTACCGCAGGTAAAGAGGCGTCTGGAACGGGCAATATGAAGTTGTCTCTCAATGGCGCCTTGACCATAGGTACCTTAGATGGGGCTAACGTTGAAATTGAACAAGAAGTGGGTGAAGAGCATATCTTTATTTTTGGTTTAACCGTTGACGAAGTGACCGAGTTGCGTCAACAAGGTTATAACCCATTTGATTATTATCACAAAGATGCGCTGTTAAAAGCCTCGATGGATTTGCTGCTCGGGGAAGAATTTACCCCAGGTGAGCCGGGTAAATTGCGCGCCGTCTATGACAGTTTGCTCGATGGCGGCGATCCGTATTTGTGTTTGGCGGACTTTGCGGCTTATGAGCAAGCACAGCGCGAAGTCGACGCCTTGTATTTACAACCACAATCGTGGGCAAAATCGGCGATCTTGAACACGGCGAGAATGGGTAAATTCAGTTCTGATCGCTCGATTCAAGACTATGTTGAACGCATTTGGCACTTAGACGTGGCCACTCGCTAAGTAAGGAGATTGTTGATGAAGTCAGCAGCAAAAATCAGTGAAGACGTCATTGTCGAGGTGGCGAAAAGCGCCAATTTATCACAGCGTTATATCAATGCTTGGGGACAAGACACCGACATTGATAGCCAAGTGCAATTAAACTTGTTGGCCTGTTTGGGCTATGACACGCGCAATGAAGAAGCGTTGCGATTGTCGGCGGAAAAACTCAATAAACCAGAAATTATTGCGCCATTAACCGTTATTAAACAAGGGGATGACGTTGAAATTGCCTTAAACTTAGGGGTGACGGTTCGCCCCAGTGATTTTCAATGGCAACTCACCTCAAGCCAAGGCGAAGTTTTTGAAGGTTATTTGCAAGCGGCGGTAGTGAGAGATGAGCGAAAACAGGGCGGCGCCTTATTTATCCATCTTCCAGTAACACTTGAGTGTGGCTATCATCAACTCACCGTGATCCGCAAGCGACGCCGTCATCCTTATCAAGTGCAGGTGGCCATTGTCCCGCAGCAGTGTTATCAGGCACCGGCATTGACGGCGGGTGAAAAATTATGGGGCCCAAGTATTCAGTTGTACTCCTTGCGCAGTGAGCACAACTGGGGCATTGGCGATTTTGGCGATTTGAAATTATTAGTCAGTGAAATGGCGCAGAGGGGGGCCGATTTTGTCGGATTAAACCCGATCCACGCTTTGTTTTCCGCTAATCCAGAAGCCGCGAGCCCTTATAGCCCTTCGTCGCGACGTTGGCTCAATACGATTTATATCGACGTGACTTCCGTGGCTGAATTCTCACTCTGTGAAGTCGCCCAAGAGCGGGTGGGCAGCCGTGATTTTCAGCAACGCATCGAGCAGGCACGGCAAAGTGATTGGGTCGACTATCGTTTGGTGAGTGAGTTAAAGCTGGAGGTTTTGTCCTTGCTCTATCAAACGTTTAACCAACGACACTTACAAACTGGCTCACAACGCGGACAGGACTTTCTGGCTTTTGTCGAGCAATCTGGAGAGAGTTTGACCCACCAGGCGGCTTTTGACGCGATTCACTGTCAGCAACAAAACGATGCGGGGTCGGTATGGGGCTGGCCGGTGTTTGACGAAGCATTTCAACACTTTAATGCGAAAGGCTCACAGGCTTTCTTACTCGATAATAAAGACCAAGTACAGTTTTTCAAGTACCTACAATGGGTGGCTATTCAGCAACTTGAGGAAGTACAAGCACTGGCGAAAACCCGTGGGATGAAAATCGGTTTGTATCGCGACCTTGCGGTTGGCGTTGCCGATTCTGGCAGTGAAACATGGTCTGATGAAGGTCAACTGGTGCTCTCGGCCAGTATCGGCGCGCCACCAGATGTACTAGGGCCCAAAGGTCAAAATTGGGGCTTACCGCCTTGGCACCCACGCCATTTACAACAAGATGGCTACCAAGGTTTTATTGAGCTGTTACGCGCCAACATGAAAGATTGTGGTGCCTTGCGCATTGACCACATTTTGGGCTTATTGCGATTGTGGTGGATCCCAAGATCGGGAGAGGCAGGGAAAGGCGGTTACGTCAACAACCCGGTGGATGATTTGCTCGGTTTGCTGGCCCTTGAGTCTCACTTGGCGCAGTGCAGTGTTATTGGTGAAGCTTTGGGCACAGTCCCTGATGAAATTAAACAGCAGCTTCTCGATGCGGGTGTGTATGCCTTTATTGTCTATTTCTTTGAGCAGTCCAAACAAGATGGTGGCATATTGTCACCTGAACATCATCAACCTAAGTCGATAGCGACCTTGTGTACGCACGATATGCCGACCTTAACTGGGTACTGGCATTGCCATGATCTAAAAATGGGGCAAGAGTTTGGCTTGTATGATGATCCTGAGTTACTCAAGCGATTGTACGATGAGCGATTGGCCGACAAACAAAGTATCCTCAACAGTTTGCATTGGCATCAGCGCTTGCCAAGTCACATTGGTCACGACGCTCGTTACGTGCCTATGGATACCACCTTGGCGTTGGCATTGCATCAACATTTGGCGTTGGGTGCTTCGTCCCTGATGGCGGTGCAATTAGAAGACTGGCTAGGAATGGAGTTACCGGTCAATATACCTGGTACGGTGGAAGAATACCCCAATTGGCGTCGTAAATTGTCTGTGACGGTCGAAGACTTGTTTAACCATCAACACGTGGAGTCGTTAGTGCTCACAATTGATCGCGCAAGAAAGCTCAATTAGTTGCATTTAAACTGGGTTTGCTTCAAGGTAAAGGTATACCAAACTCACCACGACCGAAGCCCGTGGTTACAATAACGAATAAAGTTAGGCCTGACCAAGTGTTGGGCTTGCTTTGAATATGATGCCAATCTGATTAAATCTCTGGTCCGCGATAATAGAGAAAAACGGGATGATAAGCATTAGTTTATATTACAAAAATAACTCAATTGGTTATTCTGTCCGTTTTTCTTAATACGGTTATTGCGCTTTTCCCCACCGGGGGTGACCCGTCATTTAGTGACATTGGCTTTGTCAGTTGATTCCATACGTGTGAACAGGGAGAGTCCTTTGCATTGTCATCCACGTCATACTAAGCAAGTTATTGCTCAATTATCAGCAGCCACCTTTGCTGACCCTTTCAGTTTCTTAGGCCCTTATCAATCCGATGAAAAGATGGCATTACGAGTATGGTCACCTGAAGCCGAGCGCGTTTTTTTGTGTTTGGCGGATGAGCGGCTAGAGCTTGTTGGCGAACAAGGGCTTTTTACTCTTGAATCTTCACTGGACTTGAGAGATCAGTATTACACCCTACTGGCACAGAGAGGCGATCAAACCTGGCCGGTTGAGGACCCTTATCAGTTTCACGACATTTATTGTGATTTTGAAACCCTTCACCAAGCGGACAAAATGGCTCAGGCACTCGGCAGTCATTTTGTGACGTTGCAACGAGGGGAGACGTCGGTCTCTGGGGTGCGTTTTTTAGTCTATGCCCCTCATGCCTCCTCGGTGAGTGTGATAGGCGATTTTAATCACTGGGATGGCCGAGTCTGTCCACTGCAAAAATTGGATTATGGTGTGTGGGGAGTCTTTATTCCTAACTTGCCCGCGGGTGCGCGTTATAAGTTTGAAATTAAAGGCCCCGATGGTACAGGGTTACCGCATAAAGCCGATCCGTGGGGGCATTACGCTGAGCAATACCCATCGTTTGCTTCGATTGTTTACGATCACAGTCAATACCAGTGGCAAGACGAGCAGTGGTTAAACCGCGAGCACAAACCATTACATCAGCAACCGATTTCGATTTATGAAGTGCATATTGGTTCGTGGAAGCGCCATGAAGACGGACAGGTGTTGACCTATCGCGAGTTGGCAGAGCAGCTGATCCCTTATGTTGTTTCTCTAGGCTATACCCATATTGAGTTGATGCCGATTTCGGAGTACCCCTTTGATGGCTCTTGGGGTTATCAACCGGTTGGCTTGTTCGCGCCGACCAGTCGTTACGGCCAGCCAGACGATTTTAAATTCTTTGTCGACCAGTGTCACCAAGCTGGTATTGGGGTTATCTTAGATTGGGTACCTGCCCATTTCCCTGCTGATGGTCATGGCTTAGCGAACTTTGATGGCACCCCCTTATTTCACGATCCCGATCCCCGCCGCGGTTGGCACCCTGATTGGAACTCCTTTATCTACGATTTAGGCAAAGAACACGTCAGACGTTTTTTACTCGCCAATGTCTTGTTCTGGTTGGATAAATATCACATCGATGGCATTCGCGTTGATGCGGTTGCCTCTATGTTGTACTTGGATTATTCCCGAGAAGACGGCCAGTGGATTGCCAACCAGGACGGCGGCAATCAAAACTACGATGCGATCAATTTTTTCCGCTGGGTCAATGAGCAAGTGTATCAACACTTTCCCAAAGCGATGACCATCGCCGAAGAGTCGACGGCTTTTCCTGGGGTGACCGCGCCGACCGAATACGGCGGTTTAGGGTTTGGTTTTAAGTGGAATATGGGCTGGATGCATGACTCGCTCAACTATATTCAAAAAGAGCCTATTTATCGACAATACCATCATCACGACATCACCTTTCCACTGATTTACGCCCACAGTGAAAATTACGTATTGTCGCTGTCACATGACGAAGTGGTCCACGGCAAAAAAGCCTTGTTAGACAAAATGCCCGGTGATGAATGGCAAAAGACAGCCAATCTAAGGGCGTATTTAGCCTACATGTATGGGCAGCCAGGTAAAAAGCTTAACTTTATGGGTTATGAATTAGGCCAAACGGCTGAGTGGAATCACGATGATCAACTCCAATGGTTTTTGCTGCAATTTGAGCGTCATCAAGGGGTTCAGCGCTTAGTCACCGATCTCAATCAGGTCTATAAAACGACGCCTGCGCTCTATCAAAACGACCGAGAGTCACAAGGCTTTGAGTGGCGCAAACAAGATGATGCATCAGCAAGTCTTATCGCCCACGAGCGCATTGGTCTTGACGGACAACGAGTCTTGGTGATCACCAATTTCACTCCAGTACCCCATGAACATTATTGCCTGGGAATGCCCAAAGCCGGGCGTTATCAACTGCTGTTTAATTCAGATCAAGGCCTTTATGGCGGCAGTGATTACGCGGTTTTGTCAGACGTTGCCACTCAAAAGGTTGCCCTAGATGAGCAAGCGCAATCACTGTGTCTGCGTATCCCGCCGCTTGCCACGGTCTTTTATCGCTATCTCGATTAAAACCAACCGCACTTAGCCCGCTTTGGGGGCCAAGTGCGGATCATTTGGGCTCTTTTTAGACGCTTATTGTTGGTTGATGAAGGCTTTAAACTTGGCTTTGGTATTGGCGTCGGCTTGTTGATACCAGTAATGCAAAGCGTGCTCTACGCTGTTATCTGGTCCTTCGTTGGGTTTGCTAAACAGGGCCGCTTTACCCCCGTCTTGGTTGTAGGCTTTGACTTCGAGTACGTAGTCGCGGCCAATTTGAATGCCTTCTTTGACCAATTGATCTTCAATCACATCAATCGGTTGCCCCTCTTGGTTGACCAATTGCCATTGTAAATCGGTAATACTCTCTTGCGCTTGGTCGATATCTCGATAATTGGGCAGCCTAAAACGCACTTCTTGCTCCGCGGTGTTAAACAAAGCAATGATGGGCTTACCTTCGACAATGATTTGCTCATTGCCTTTGTCAAAGTAAGGTTGGTAGCGAAAGACGATTTGGTTTTGGCCATCTGCGAGAGTAAGGCGTTTTTGGCTGGCAAAAAAGCTTCCTGTTAATTTGGGGGCGCTCTCGTTGACCGCTAACACTTCCACTGTATCGGGGACGGAAATGGTGACGTCTGCATAACAGTTAAAAGAACTCAACACTAAGGCAATTAAGGGCAATCGATGAATCATAAGTTTACTACTTTCTGTCATTGTCTAGGCAGTGTGACCTTTAAAAGTGACGCTTTAATGAAGTTTTCTTTGGCAAACGTCATAAAACGCCTTTAATTGCTTGATGAGAATCACGGATTAAATCATCGCCACTATAATCATCAATGACATGGCCGATATAGTGGCCAATAAGATCCCATATCAGACGCTCTATCGCGTTGAGTCAATCAGAGGATCAATTGAGCTTGGCAAGCTATTTTTGGGCTTTACTTTTACTTTGAGGGAAATAGGATGAAAGCGTACGCGAATTTACCATTGAGGGCCCAGTTGACGATTCCACTGGTTTTAATGATTACCGCCTTACTGTTATTGGCCACAGTGAGTTGGAATAACAACAAGCAACTGACTGAGCATGTCGACCAATTATTAATTCAAATTACGCCCGCGTCATTAGAACTTCTCAATGGCGACCGCGATCTTTACCAATCGGCAGTTGGGCTCAGAGATGCCTTAACCGCAGCGCAAAACGGCACTGCCACCGGCGATTTTTTTGAGCAGTATCTCGAAAACCAGCAGCAAGCCTATGAGCGTATGTTACATCCGATTGAGTTAGCCACTGCGGCGGGTTTACCTAATGCCAGCAGCCATCAGAGCGCGTTTGAAAGTGCCTTTGCGCAATGGAAAGTCAGCGCTGATCAGGTGGCGACATTGATAAAATCTAATCAACTTGAACAAGCTCAAGTGTTACTGATGGGTGAGCAGCATCAATTATTCGATACAACCCGTGATTATTATGACCAGTTTGAGCATCGCTTGGATGATTTTAGAGCCCTCATTGCCGATGAAACGGTCGTGATTGAAAAAGAGCAGATCACTCATACTTTGTACATCACTGCCGTCACCATTTTTATTGGCGTGTTCTTTTTGATTTGGTTACCTAAATCTCTGATTGAAAGGTTAAACCTGTTAAAATCTAAAATGCAGGAGCTCAGTCAATCTGGCGGCGATCTCACGTTGAGACTACCGGAAATTGGCAACAATGAGCTTTCGCAATTGGCGCGTTCAACCAACCAATTTTTAAGTCACTTACAAAGTTTATTGTTAAAAGTACGTGATGAAGTGGGTGAAATTCAAGGCCGCTCTGCCAGTATCCACCAAGTGTCGCTCAATACCCAGAACCACGTTCAATCACAAAGCAAGTCTTTGCAAGAAATGGTCGATGCGGTATCAGAATTAAACTCGGCGATCAGTGAAGTGGCAACCCAATCGCAGAACTCAGCCGATGAAGCGAATCAATCGAAAGGTGATATTGAAAAGTCTCACCAAGATATTCAATTGGCGGTAGAAAAAATGCGCAGCTTATTGGCCGATATGGAAACCGCAGCGCAAGTGGTCAGCCGTTTAGAGCAAGACAGTCAGGATATCACCTCGGTTATTGATGTGATTGGCGGCATTGCTGAGCAAACCAACTTATTGGCCTTGAATGCGGCGATTGAAGCGGCAAGAGCGGGTGACTCAGGCCGAGGCTTTGCCGTCGTTGCTGATGAAGTCCGTCAATTGGCGCAAAAAACCCAACAATCCACCCAGAGTATTCAGGACATGCTTGAGCGCCTCAATAAAGGGGTGAGCGAGGCGGTGAATGTCATTGATTCTAGCTCCCAGCGCGCGTCAGAAACGTCGACCTACACTGAATCGGCGGGTGAGGCGATGAATTTAATTAACGCTAGGGTCAATACCATCACCGATTTTTCTATGCAGATCGCGGCGGCGACCGAGCAACAAAGTGCGGTTGTCAGTCAAGTCGATAGCAGCATGGAATTGATGAATCAAAACGGTGAGCAAGTCACGCAAGGCAGTGGTGAGGTGAATCAAGCGATTGCCGGCGTTTCGTCTTCGGTGGATAAACTGTCGCAGCAAATCAGTCAGTTCAAATTGGGGTAACGCTCCCGCTTTCGGTAAATCAACAATCAGCGCCTCTCGGTAGGCGCTTTTTTTGTATTGGTACTTTGCTTAGCGGTACGTTGGTTATAGGTGCATTCGCTATTGGCACATATCAATACTCCGCTTTGCGAGTCAGTTTTTTCGCGTGGGTTAGTGAGTGTTACTCCGTTTATAACCATAACTGCTCTTGTAGTGACCGTTTTTGAGAAAATATAGTTATGGCGATCTCATTTACACAAGTCAGTGATTGACGATTTAGGGGTAGGCGCGTTACTAGTGAGCCTTAAAAAATGATGAAAAGTACGGAGTATTTGATAAAGAGTTTCGACAACAACTGAATTTACTATAACAACAAGGTCTTCAAGGAAAGGAGTAACTATGAAGTCGGTCATTAAGGCGAGTCTATTAACACTAGCGTTAGCGTGTACTACAGCTGCACACGCTGAAAATTACACCATAGGTACCGGTAGTCAAAGTGGCACTTACTACCCACTAGGCGGTATTTTATCTAAGGTTTGGAGTGAAAACCTACCCGATTTTAACATGCGCGCAGAAGTAACGGCGGCATCGGTCGAAAATACCATTAAAGTGGCATCAGGCAAACAATTAGTCGGTATTGCCCAAGGTAATGTGGTTTTGCAAGCCATGGCTGGTGAAAAACCGTTTCCGCGTCAATTAGATGTGTCTGTGCTTTTCTCTCTTTACCCTAACGTTGTGCAATTTATTGTTCCCGCAGACTCTGATATTCACTCTGTTCAAGACCTCAAAGGCAAGCGCGTTTCTCTCGGTGCGCCGGGTTCAGGTACTCGAGTCAGCTCATTAAATATTCTTAAGACTTTGGGCATTGAAGAAAGTGATGTCAAAGCGCAGTCGTTAAACTATACCGCCACTACCAGTGCGCTGGCCAATGGTCAAATTGATGCTGGGGCGATTGTCGGCAGTTTGGGAGTGGGTGCTATCACTGAACTTGCGCTGACTCGCGATATCCGCATTTTGTCGTTTACCGAGCAAGAATTGGCAGAAATCACCAAAGCTAACCCTGCTTATATTGAATTAGATGTGCCCGAAGGCAGTTATAATAATGTCAATGCCTTTAATGCGCCAGCGGTATGGAATGTGTTAGTCGTCAACAACAAGATGGACAAAGAACTCGCCTACCAAATGACAAAAACGGCCTTTGATAATATCGATAAGATCCGTCAAGTGATTGGTGTGACGAAATTCACCACAGTGGAAAATATGACGAAGTTGCCTGGTGCCAAACTTCACCCAGGTGCTGAGCAATACCGTCAAGAAATGGGGCAGTAGAGACGCCCGCTTTACCAAAAGAAATGTCCACCGGGATAGGTGGGCATTTTTTGTTTTCAATCACTTTTGTTTTGAATTAATTAGGTTGAACAAATACCGAGGATTTGATTTCTCATCAATTGCATGGAGTACGCAATGACCTCTTCAATCAGTAAAAATAAAGTGTTGGCCGATGGTCTCCTTTATTGTTCCGCTGTTATCGCCACCCTGTTTTCTCTTTTTCAACTGTGGCAAAGTATTGATCCTTCTCTTTCTGCCCCAGTCTTTCGCCCTGTTCACTTGTCTTGGGCTTTGGTGTTGGTCTTTTTAGTTTATCCTTCTTTTAGCGAGCAGCGACAACCGTTCTGGTATTTTTTCGGGCGTTTGGTTGATCTTGGGCTAGTGGCATTGACCTGCTGGTCGTGTTTTATCATCGCCCAATTCGATTACGATGATATCAGCTTCTTATTAGATGGTCTTGGACAAGTAGAACAATTGGCTGGCTTGAGCTTGATGTTGCTATTACTCGAAGCCACGCGCCGAACGGTGGGCTTTGTAATGGTGTTTATCGCGGCATTATTTTTGGCCTATGCGTTGTTTGGTGATGCGTTGCCCGCACAAGTGGCCAGTAAAGGTTTTAGTTTAGAAGAAATTATCCGTTTCCATATCTATTCAACCAATGGGGTGTTTGGCGCGCCACTGGCCATTGCGGCAGGGGTCGTCTTTATCTTTGTCTTGTTTGGCGCCTTTTTACAAGTGACCGGAGCTGGGCAGTTTTTTATTGATATGGCGTTTGCCGTTGCCGGTAAATATCGCGGTGGCCCGGCCAAAGCGAGCGTGATTGCTTCGGCGGCGTTAGGCTCGATTTCCGGCAGTGCGATTGCCAACACAGTGACAACAGGTGCATTAACGATCCCGATGATGAAAAAGCTCGGTTATAAACCAGAGCAAGCGGCGGGGATTGAAGCTGCGGCCTCGACCGGTGGGCAGATCATGCCTCCGGTGATGGGGGCTGGCGCTTTTGTGATGGCGCAATTTACCGGTATTCCCTACAGTGACATTTTATTGGTTTCCATCGCACCGGCCATTTTGTACTTTGCTTGTACCTTGTTGTACGTGCATTTGATGGCCTGCAAACTCGGCTTAGAAGGGATGGAAACCACCGCCAAAGCAAAAGCCATTTTGCTCAATGGTTGGCACTTTTTGTTGCCGCTAGTGATGATCACAACGCTACTAATGATGAGTTACTCGCCGCAACTCGTCGGTGTGACTGGCTGTGCGGCGATTTTAATTGCCTCTATGTTGCGAGCTCATAGTCGCATTCGATGGCAAAAAGTGATTGAGGGCCTAAAAGAAGGGGCCATCTTAGCCTTGCCGATTTCAGTGGCCTGTGCAACGGCTGGTATTGTTGTCGGTGTGGTGGGGCAAACGGGGATTGGTCTGCAATTTACCCAGTTTTTGATTGCTATGTCAGGTGGCTATTTGTGGTCTGTTTTGGCCCTGATTGCTGTCGCTGCCGTGATTCTGGGCATGGGCTTACCGGTTACGGCCGCGTACATTGTGCTGTCGATTATGGCGGTACCCGCGTTAATGGATTTTGGCGTTGGGCTGTTGGCTGCGCATATGATTGTATTTTGGTTATCTCAAACGTCAAACGTAACGCCGCCGATTGCCTTGGCAGCGTTTGCCGGGGCCGGTATTGCCAATGCCAAACCGATGCAATCTGCGGTACAAGCCTTTAAGTTGGCGCAAGGTTTTTTCCTCATCCCGGCAATGATGGCATTTTCAGGGCTGATTTTCCTTGATGGCAGTCTGTTCCACTTCTTGGTTGGCGTCTTAGCAACAGCAGCCTTGTTTATTGCCTTTGCCGGCGGTATTGAAGCGCGTTTGATCAACCCATTATCAAAACCCGTGCGTTTAGTGCTACTGGCTTTGGCTTTAATGGTGTTGTTTAGTAGTGATATGTTGCGTATCGCGGCAATGTTTGCCATCGGTATCCTTGTTGTGATTAATGCCAAAAAACCGAAGGTAACCCAGGAGGCTTAATTTGCAGAACGCCAATACGTCTAGCGATAAATCACGGCTAGCGATGAATCCGATGGCTCAACCATTGAGAAGCCAGCAGTGACAGCAAGGCGATGAGGATAGAAAAGAGACACAACCTCATCGCCTCGTATTCCGCACCGGGGGTTTCGATAAACGTATACATGGCCAGCGGTAACGTTCGGGTCTCTCCCGGGATATTGGCTGCGAAGGTTATGGTCGCGCCAAACTCGCCTAAGCTTCTCGAAAAGGCCAGCACCACACCCGATAATAACCCAGGCAAAGACAGAGGTAAGGTGACGCGAAAAAACGTCGCTAGGCTTGAGGCCCCCATGGTACGAGCAGCCTGCTCTAACCGATGATCAATGGCCTCAAGCGACTGCCTAATCGAGCGAACCATGAGTGGAAAAGATACAACCGCCGCCGCCAGTGCCGCCCCGCGCCAACTAAAGCTAAATGTGAGTCCAAACCACTGATATAGCCACTGACCGATCACGCCCTGTCTTCCCATCATCACTAACAGTAAATACCCTATGACAACCGGCGGCAATACCAAGGGTAAATGAATTAAGCAGTCGAGCAGCGCTTTGGCTTTAAACTCTTTTTTGGCCAAGACCCAAGCACACACAATGGCAAACGGCGCACTCGCGACAACGGCGATAAAGGCCACTTTGAGACTTAACGCAATCGCAGCCCACTCATAATCACTGATCACGGTCGGCGATCCCAAATTGATAGTGTTTAAAGACGCTTTGTGCCTCGTCATGGCTTAGATAGCGATAAAAACGTTGCGCGGCCGGTGTTGGATTTTCGCCGATTAAGCCAACGGGGTATCGGATTGGCTGGTGAAGTTGCTCTGGGAAGGGGCGTACGACTTTCACTCCACGAGCGATAGCAGCATCGGTGGCGTAAACAATACCAAGAGGGGTTTCACCGCGTTCAACTAAGGCGAGGGCGGTTCTTACATTGCTGGTACGGGCAATTTTATCCTCGAGTTGCGGCCAAAGAGACAGAGCTTGCAAGGCTTGCTTGGCATAAATCCCAGCAGGGACGTGACTCGGATCGCCAATCGCCAGCCGTTGTTGGTCTAAAAATGACACCAAAGGCCAGTCGGAGGCAGTGTCTATGTCTTGTGTATTGACCTTGTTATTGGCGATCAGCACCAGTTGGTTTGTCAATAAATCGCGTTTGCTACCATCCGAAATCAGGTGCTTTTTAGCAAGAAAATCCATCCATTTTTCGTTGGCAGACAGGTAGATATCAGCGGGGGCCCCTTGCGCAATTTGTCGCGCTAACGTCGATGATGATGCAAAGTTCAGGATGACCGCTTGATTGGGGTAATGAGTTTGATATTGCTTAGCAATGTCAGTTAATGCATTTGTTAAAGAAGAGGCGGCATAAACGTAGATTTTGTTTTCAGCCGATTGGTTTTCATCGGCTTGGCTACTGGGTATGAGTAACAATGACAATAGCAAGGTAAAAAAGAGCGTTAATTTATTCATCATGAGAAAAGTTCTATAAGGCAAAAGCTTATTAAAGCGAGTCTGGTTGCAATTAGCAAGTGGGGAGAAATAAACCATTGTTAGAACTGGGGTTAGTCCGAGTTAACCACATGGGTTGTTAATAAAGCCTTTGTGTGTTTCATCGTGGAGCGCTTTTTCTTCCATTGCCATAAGCGTTCTGTCGCTTTAGCCGCTTGTTGCTCTACATCAATAATAGCAAAGGGGTAGTTTTGTCCTAATTGAAAGTCAAACATACTG
>JBFGYW010000039.1:0-21649 GCA_041587235.1 Vibrio sp. | reverse complement strand
TACATCGTACAAGCGACTGCGTACAAGACAAAGTTTTTGGTTAAAATCTCAGTGGTGTTTTTAGAGCGAACAAGCCCTGACTCGAGCATGGCAAACCCTGCTGCCATCCACATAACCAACGCACCTGAAATGAGGAAGTAAAAAGTATCTAATGCGTAACGCAGTTCTGTTACCGTTGTTGCTAATTCCATGTTTATAGTCTCCAATCCCTTGAATCTTATAATGCTTCTGAATCTGTTTCGCCTGTACGAATACGTACGGCCTGGCTCAAATCGTAAACAAAAATCTTACCGTCACCAATCTTACCTGTGTGAGCCGCTTTTGAAATCGCCTCAATCACTCGATCGACATTATCTGACTGAGTCGCAATTTCCAATTTCACTTTCGGCAGAAAATCGACTTGGTATTCCGCGCCTCGATACAGTTCTGTATGGCCTTTCTGACGTCCAAACCCTTTGACTTCAGAAACAGTCATACCCTCAACACCCACATCCGCCAAAGCTTCGCGCACATCATCGAGCTTGAACGGTTTTATAATCGCATTTATTAATTTCATCGTACCTTCTCCCAAACTGTCGTTTTGATACCAGATTTGTAATACAAAGTACGTGCCATTATTTTAACTATTTGATAAACATAAATATAAGTCAAAAAAAATGCTTTTAAATATTTCGCTTGCACCATTATCGCGCAAACAATCACTAAAATGAGGCGGGAATATTTTTTGTCACCATCTTGGTGCGCAATATTTACCGAGTGAATTAATAATGTGCAATAAAATCGCACCACTGCAGAAACACTCGGCGAAAATCTTCTAGGCCACACACGCTAATACCCTCGGATTGATACAGTGACATCCCTTCTTCTTCTGAGTACTCATCATCATTAACTAACGAATTTTGCATTACTTTTATTTCGTAGTCTAAGCCGGTCACTTCGATCTCTCGTCCGGGGAGATGATGGGTTTGCATCGGCTTTTCCACACACAGATCGAGAAAACTGTGAACTTGATCAATCATTGTGCGCTGTGCACCGATTTCGTCCTCTAGCCAGCGAGCAAGGATCTGATGCTCCATTTCACAGCGAACAGAGTAAGTGCCTAATAACGTGTTTTTGGTAAATTCAAATTCCATGTGTGACCTCTTCATGACGCTGCTGAGCGCTTAATTACTGCGCTGAAACCTTGATACAAAAGCGCGGTATTATAATCGCTCAACGAAGAAAGTCAGTAAAAAGAAAAGGCCCCAATCGCGATTGGGGCCTTTGAGTTAGAGCTTACAATGAGGCAGCGATTAAGCTGGCTCTTGGAAGATCACTGTATCGGCTTTATCTGTGTACTGACCCATGAGGTGGAAATTGAGGTAGCGATAGGTATCAGCTGCTGTCGCATCAATTTGCTTGGCGTACTCAAGGTATTCTTGTGGCGTAGGGATTCGACCTAAGATCGCGCCAACCGCTGAGAGTTCTGCCGAGGCGAGGAACACGTTTGCCCCAGCACCTAAACGGTTAGGGAAGTTACGAGTCGAAGTCGACATGACAGTAGCTTTGTCTGCCACTCGGGCTTGGTTACCCATACACAGAGAACAACCCGGTGTTTCAATACGCACGCCCACTTTACCAAAAATACCGTAGTAACCCTCTTCGACCAGTTGATCTTTGTCCATCTTGGTTGGCGGGGCAATCCACAGTCGAGTTTCAAGCTGGCCTTTAAACTTATCGAGCAACTTACCCGCGGCGCGGAAGTGACCGATGTTGGTCATACAAGAGCCAATAAAGACTTCGTCTATCTGGGTGTTTTGCACTTCAGACAACAAACGCGCATCGTCAGGATCGTTAGGCGCACACAAAATAGGCTCATCAATGTCTGCAAGATCAATCTCGATAACATGAGAGTATTCGGCATCCGCGTCGGCTTTCATCAATTCAGGATTGTCTAACCATTCCTGCATCGCCTTAATCCGTCTTTCAATGGTTCTGACGTCGCCGTATCCTTCAGAAATCATCCATTTAAGCATGACGATATTCGAATTGAGGTACTCTTCGATCGACTCTTGAGACAATTTAACCGTACAACCCGCAGCACTTCGCTCTGCAGAGGCATCAGAGAGCTCAAACGCTTGTTCAACCGTCAGGTGTTCAAGACCTTCAATTTCGAGAATTCGACCTGAGAATTCATTGATTTTGCCCGATTTCTCAACCGTCAATAAGCCTTGCTGAATAGCGTAGTATGGAATTGCGTGCACCAAATCGCGCAGCGTAATACCTGGTTTCATCTCACCCTTGAAGCGCACGAGTATCGATTCTGGCATATCCAGTGGCATAACCCCAGTCGCAGCAGCAAATGCTACCAAGCCAGAGCCCGCTGGGAATGAAATGCCCAATGGGAAACGAGTGTGGGAATCGCCACCCGTCCCGACGGTATCTGGCAATAACATGCGATTTAACCAAGAGTGGATAATTCCATCACCTGGGCGCAAAGAAACGCCACCGCGGTTCATAATGAAATCGGGTAAAGTGTGATGCGTATTGACATCAACTGGCTTAGGGTAAGCAGAGGTGTGACAAAATGACTGCATAACCAGATCCGTAGAAAAGCCCAAACACGCTAAGTCTTTCAGCTCATCACGAGTCATCGGCCCCGTGGTGTCTTGTGAGCCAACCGTAGTCATTTTAGGCTCACAGTAAGCGCCAGGGCGAACACCGGGTAGACCACACGCTTTACCCACCATTTTTTGCGCCAAGGTGAAGCCTTTGCCGTTATCGGCAACATCACCCGGTTTTAGGAAGACATCCGAAGATTCGAGCCCTAGTGATTGACGTGCTTTGTCGGTCAGACCTCGACCGATAATTAAAGGAATACGGCCGCCGGCGCGCACTTCATCAAGCAATACTTCGGTTTTTAATTTGAACTCAGCCAACACCTCATCAGTGTCGTGGCGGCACACTTTTCCTGCATAAGGATAAATGTCGATGACATCGCCCATTTCTAACTTACTGACGTCCACTTCGATCGGTAACGCGCCGGCATCTTCCATGGTATTAAAGAAGATAGGCGCAATTTTACCGCCAAGTACTACACCGCCACCGCGTTTGTTCGGAACGTAGGGAATATCGTGGCCCATAAACCAAAGTACCGAGTTTGTCGCAGATTTTCGCGAAGAACCCGTACCGACCACATCGCCGACATAGGCCAGTGGGAAACCTTTTTCTTTGAGGCTTTCGATGGTCGAGATCGGTCCTACATTACCCGGTTCGTCAGGTGTAATGCCGTCGCGCTCGTTTTTTAGCATCGCGAGTGCGTGTAATGGGATATCAGGGCGTGACCAAGCATCGGGGGCCGGTGACAAATCATCGGTATTGGTTTCACCCGTCACTTTAAAGACCGTCACTGTCAATTTTTCTTCCAGCTTAGGTTTGTTTAAAAACCACTCGGCATCCGCCCAAGACTGAATGATGGATTTGGCGTATTCATTGCCGTTTTTGGCCTTTTCTTCGACGTCATAGAAGGCGTCGAACATCAATAGCGTTTTCGACAGAGCTTTGACGGCAATCGGAGCCAGCGCGTCATCATCAAGAGACTGAATTAAAGGCTCAATGTTGTAACCACCTTGCATGGTCCCCAACAATTCAACCGCTCTTTCACGAGAAATTAACGGGCTAGAGGCATCTTGATTGACGATTGCGGATAAAAAACTGGCTTTGACATACGCCGCTTCATCGACGCCAGGCGGGATACGATTTTCAAACAAATCGAGAATAACATCCGTTTCACCTTCTGGCGGCGCTTTTAATAACTCAACTAACGCTGCGGTTTGCTCCGCGTCTAGGGGTTTAGGTACGATTCCTTCTGAAGCACGCTCTGCGACGTGTTTACGATAGGCTTCAAGCACGACTTTTTCCTCTCATTGCGGTCCACTCTATTTGATACTTTTAGAGTTTTAAACACAGAGTGAACATCCTTGGAAACTTGGCTCTCCATTGCCCTTGTTTTCATTCAATCTATCTGACTGGAAACAGCGCCCTAGAGGCCAAACTGTAAGCACTAGATTAGCAAATGTAACGAGAAATTAAAATCTCACCATTTTGATCAACATAGCAAGTTAGAACAAAAATCGACAACTTGAGACCCTTTCATCCTTAAGATTCTCACCTAGTAAGAAGTTCCGATAATAAAGTACACCGAACTCATATTTTTTTCTGTTCTGCCATACGCTAACACGATTGGCCCGATGGGAGAATCAATCCCGGCAAAGACTGAACCTGCATTATACATGGGCGCATCGTCAATCCCCACACCAGAATCGGACCAAACGCCGCCCCGCTCTATCGACCCGCCCAAATACACTGGGGCTTTGAACAGACCAAAATCGTTATCAAACCAGCGATAGCGGTAAACTAGGCTACTGTATAGCTTATTTTTGCCAAACAAACTATTACGAGGAATACCGGACAAATTCAAAAAGCCACCCAATTCAGCGGGGTTAATGGGAAATTGATCCGCTTCACTTTTGACATAGCTGTAATTGAATTGAGCGACTAAAGTATGTCGACCAAAGGTTCTCGCGTGCAACAATTTAGAGTTTAATTCATAAACGCGATCATTGTTGTCTTGGTATTCTGGCAATATGGAGGATAAGCCCCCCGCATTGACATCGTCGTAAGACATTAAGTATTCGACATTGAGCAACCAGCCTTCATTGGGCAAAGCGTAATTATCCAAGCTATCGAGTCGATAGTCGGCAAAGATCCCTCGTCGTTCAAAATTGGCCGTCCCCGCTGATTCATTGTTCGACAAGGTCGCATCCCCTTTACTGTAGCGCAAACCAATGCGCACGTCTTGCCACAACTGAGGTTGCCACCCCAATATTGATTGCACGCTCAAGGTGTCGTAGTCCACCGGCCAATAATCATAAACATCGCTAATATCGGGGTTTTCAATGTCAGACTGGGGGAAGTTGCGCGAGTCTTCGCTGTAATTAATTTTACTTGCATTATAAAAATACGGACTGGAATAAATCGGCGTAAATAACTCGCCTTCGGCCAATTTATCGGTCCCAACATCAAAATTGAATCGAAACTCTGCGCCGCTGTCATTTAAATCGGTAAAGTTGGTCGACAAACCGAGGCCGTATTGGCTACTGGTGCGAAAGTCATCTTCGAGAAAAAAGCGGAAATTGGCGTAGTTGGGTCCCCATGATTTCTCTTTGATATCAAATACAATTTCATTGCCATCCTCACCTTGACGATAATGATAAGAGATCAACTGAAAGCGATCTAATGCGTAAAGCTTTTTCACGCTCTTTTCGACTTGGTCTTGCGACAGAGCTTCCCCTGTCGGCAAGTCGAGACGCTTGAGGATCCACTCGTCACTGTAGTGAGTGTGGTTATTGATAACAATGTGCTCGATGTTCACTTGGTGTCCGTAAACGAATCCCTCGCGCACGGCTTCTTTTTTATCTTGGTAGGCTTGATACTCTGCCGTGGTTACTGACAGTTTTTTGATATCTTTCAAATGGCTAAATACCGCGCGGTAACCTTGCTCATAGGCCTCTGGCATACGGTCAAATTCGGTCGTTTCCATATCGCCGACATGAGGCTTAATGTAGACATCGTCCCCCTTTAATTGCTGAGCTTGCTGATCGGTATTGCGCCTAACCAGGTAATTAGACAGCTGATCGGCAACGGTAAACATGTCCGTAAACGCGTCTTTACTTTTGTAATCGGTACTAATATCAACGGCAATGACAATGTCTGCCCCCATTTTACGAGCGACATCCACCGGCATATTGTTGGTCACCCCGCCATCCACTAGCATTTTTCCATCCATCGGGAAAGGGGGTAACACGCCGGGCACTGACATACTCGCCATCATGGCATCCGATAAATAGCCACGACTGATCACTACAGGTTCGAGATTGACAATGTCGGTCGCGACAGGACGATAGGGTATAGCAAGATCATCAAACGAGCGAAACAAGGGTAAATTTCCGGTGCTCTTACGCAAAATCTGCCACATACTTTGGCCAAGCACGACCCCGACCGGTGAGTGGATTTCCCCTAGCCCGATCCCAAGGTCAGTATTGAGTTGATAGCGGTCTTCGTATTCTTTTTCACGCAAGCGGCGTTCACTGCGATTGACCCGATCGCGATAGCCATTACTCCAATCGATACTGGTCACCAAGGCTTCAATGTCATCAGCACTCATGCCAGTGGCGTACAAACCCGCCACATAGGCCCCCATGCTGGTCCCCGTAATGTAATCAACCGGAATATTTAACTCTTCCAACGCTTTAAGAACGCCAATGTGGGCCGCGCCTTTAGCGCCTCCCCCCGCCAGCACAAGGGCAATTTTCGGTCGTTGTTCGGGACGAGCTTCAAAACGAGGCGCGCTGAGATCGTCGGTTGGCATAGCCTGACTGTCCGCCCAGGTGTAACACGACACCAAAGAGCAAAGCCCTAGGGCAACCCTCACATACAGCCTTTTTGACACGCTTGCTTGTCGCAACCCACTCATGAATTTATTCCTTATTGTTCGGCTTGACGGTATTACCAATCAAACACGCGTTGTAGCCAACTTTTACTTTTTTCGCAACGTTGCTGCCATTGATTGTCGCGGTCCCAAACGGGCAATTTTATCTCGGGTTGGTTTTGGCAATTGAGCGATAAGCCACCTTGACCATTGTGATCAAAGCCCATTGTTTTGATGCCTTTTGGCCAAGGCAACTGCAACATCTCGGGTTGGCGACGCAGCAAATATTGCTCATAAACACGCAGTGCACCACTGGCACCGGTCAATTGTGTGGGTTTATTGTTATCACGCCCAACCCACAAGGTGGTCACTTCGCGGCCATCGACGCCAACAAACCAACTGTCTCGCGTATCATTACTAGTACCGGTTTTCCCCGCCAAAGCCGCCCAAGAAAAAGACTGTTGTAAATGACGCCCCGTGCCTTGTAACACGCCCATCTTCATCGCGTATGTCGTGAGCCATGCCGCTTGTTCTGGCACCACTTGTGAGGCTCTTGGCAGTGAGCGATACAACACATTGCCTTTGACATCCATCACGTAGCGAAGCGCCGTTAAAGGGGCTTTACGACCGGAGTTGGTAATGGTCTGAAACATCTGCGCGACACTAAATGGGCTCAAGCTAAAACTGCCTAAAAACATCGACGGCACCGGCCTGATCTCACTGCCATCAACGCCCAGCTTTTCTATCGTCTCTGACACCTGATCAATCCCCAACGTCATGCCCAAGCGAACGGTCGGTACGTTAAGTGATTTTGCCAGTCCCTGATACAAGGGCACTTGACCGCGAAATTTTCGATCGTAATTTTGCGGCTGCCAACGCTGCCCATCATCGCTTTTTAGCGTTAACGGGATATCTTCCAAGCTGCTGGCCAAATTAAATTGGTCGGGGTGTGACAGCGCAGTAAGGTACACAGATGGCTTGGCCAAAGAGCCAATTTGTCGGCTGGCACTGATCGCGCGGTTATAGCCGTCAAACTGCGTGCGCTTACCGCCGATCATCGCGCGGATTTCACCACTTTGACGAGCCACAGACACCGCCGCCACTTGCAAGTCATGGCCGGTGCGCTTTTCCAACTTTGGCATTTCAAATTGCACGGCCTGTTCAAGCCGGTCTTGAGATATCGGGTCTAGCGAGGTAAACACGCGCAGCCCTTCTTCCGCTTTAAATTGATCGCCCAAGGTTTGTTTGATTTCACGGCTGACTTGCTGGAAGTACGCCGGTTGACGGCTGGCGACATGGGGTTTGGCTTGCAAAGCAAGGGGGCGACTGGCCAGGGTATTGTACTGCTTTGAAGTCAACAAGTTTTCATTCATCATCAACCGCAAGACCAAATCACGGCGCTCTTTGGCTCGCTCTGGATAGCGTACTGGATTGTAATAAGAAGGCCCTTTGACCAATCCGACCAAGAGTGCCAATTGATCGATGCGTAACTCTTGGATCGGTTGACCAAAGTAATAACGAGCAGCCAAACCAAAACCGTGAATGGCTTGTGAACCGCTTTGTCCCAAATAAACTTCATTGAGGTAGGCTTGTAAGATGCGATCTTTACTGTATTTGTAGTCCAAAATCAGAGCAATATACGCCTCTTGTAACTTGCGCCACAAGGTTCTATCCCGACTTAAAAACAGGTTTTTTGCCAATTGCTGAGTCAGGGTGCTCCCGCCTTGTACGGTTCGACCGGCGCGTATATTAGCCAGTAAAGCCCGAGCAATGGATAAGGGCTCTACCCCATCGTGCTGATAAAAATCGCGATCTTCTGTCGTGAGAAGAGCGTCAATCATGATTTCGGGGAATTGATCACGGCGTAAAAACAGACGCTGTTCATCGCTGTTTTTCTCTAACATCCCAAGCATTTTGGGATCCAGACGTAAAAAGCCGAGATCTCCAGAAGACTCTAACGAGCGGATCCGTTGCAGTCCTTGTTGATCAAAGTACAACATCACGTGGCGGTCTGGGCTTTCGCCATCGGGGAACGCAAATGGACGGCGAATCAACTCAATTTTATGCGCAGACATTGAATACTCACCCGCGAATTTAGGCGAGGAAACTTTGCGATAATTGAGAATATCGAGCTCATCTCTTACCTGCTCAATACTTTGTCCTTCACCCGGCGCTAAGTCTAAAATCCTCGCATACACCACGGTTGGCAAGTTAAATAAATGCCCTTCGAAGCGTTCTTTAACCACGGCATTGAGATAAATCCCCCATACCACTAATACCGCCGATAACGCTAACGTCGCTTTCCACGTCAAGCTCCATAGCATGCGCCAACGACTGGGTTTACTGCCTTTGGGTGGAACCGGCTTTTTATTGGCACTAGAGGACGCGTTTTTTACGCCGCCTCGTTTGCCTGAAACAGGTTTTTTTTTGCTTTTCGGGGGTGTTTTTTTATCCGTCATGAATTTAACTGCTTTTTGGTTTTAGTGGTTGGCTGATGTTGAGCTGGGTCATCAGGCCAAACGTGTTTGGGGTATCGCCCTTTCATTTCTTTTTTGACGTCTTGATAACCGTTTTGCCAAAAGCTCGCCAAATCTTGGGTTAACTGTAAAGGGCGATTGGCGGGCGACAACAATTCGACCGTTAACGTGACCTTCGCCTTGGCAATGGCTGGGCTTTGCTGCTCGCCAAACATTTGCTGCATTCGCACAGATAAAACCGGTGGTTGGTCTTCAAAATAGCGAATCGGGTGTGCCTGTCCCGTCGCCACTTGATAATGAGTCGGCAGTTCGGTGTCCAGTATTTGTGGCAAGGGCCATGGCAACAAACGCGCCAACGCCTTCATCAGGTCAATCTGCTGTAAACCTTTCACCGACTTGCATTGATGAAGATCGGGCTCCAGCCAAAGATCGCAAGTGGCGAGTAAGCCGGCTTCCGAGACGTCTGGCCATGGATGCTCTGGCAGCCATTGCTTGGCACAGCAAACGCGAGTTAACCATTGACGCGCTCCCTCCTGCCAATTTAAACACGATAAGCGATGACGGTGGACATAATTAAGTAAAGCCTGAGTCATTTTTTCTGGCTCGGGCTTGGCTATCGGAGTTTGTTTGAGTATCAGTGCCTGATAACGCGTTTGCCTGTGCGCTTTAATTGTTCCGGTTTTATCGTCTATATCAACCCACTCTCGCTCTTCAATCATGGCTGACATCGCCGCTTCTATCACAGCGACACTTAATTCGACATAACAAAGAATTTGGCTACTGCTGTGGCCATCACTGTGGCGCAAATCAATCGCAATCAGATAGTCCTCGCGATTGGCAAACTGGCTATGTTCTGAAAAATGCCCGCCGTGCCCGTTCGCCAGCAAGTAATGGGACGAGGAATTACGGACTTGGCCAATTCTATCTGGGTAGGCGAAACACAACAGCGTCGCCACTTCCTCTTGCTGGATTTGGTGACTTGAAATACGAGCTCCCTGAGTTAAAAAACGTGTCGCGGCCTTAGTGACTCGCCCTTGCTGTGGATGGCGAGACTCACACCAAAGCCGTACCCAAACGACAAGATCGCCCTCGGTGTCTCGCTCTTCAAGTAACGCGATGATCAACGCCGCTGTCGGCTTTAAGCGTTCGCTGGCCTTGACCAACATGGCCGCTAAACGCGGGTGGCAAGCAAAGTGGTAAGCGCGGCGACCATACTCAGTTAAGCCCTTTTCCCCCAATAGACCTAAGTCGCTCAACAGTGTTTTCGCTTGAGCAATGGCGGACGCTTTAGGCTCATCAAGCCAAGCCAAGTCCGAGACCTGATTTACACCCCATTGCGACAACTCCATCATCAAGGGCGCCAAATCACTACGCAGTATTTCTGGTTCTGGGGTTAACGCTTGCTGGCGAAATTGCGCTTCAGAATACAATCGCCAGCACCAGCCAGCTCGTAAGCGACCAGCGCGTCCACTGCGCTGCACCGCCGAAGATTGGGCGATGCGCTTTTGCTTGAGACGAGTACTGCCCGATTTTAAATCAAATTCAGCGATGCGCTCCAAGCCAGAGTCAATCACACCGCTGATGCCTTCAATAGTCAAAGAGGTTTCGGCAATATTCGTGGCCAAGACCACCTTGCGCGTACCCTTTTCTGCTGGTAACAGTGCCGCTTGCTGGTCCTTTATCGCCATTTGGCCGTACAAAGGGGCAATGTGAACATCGTCACTCAATGCGGAAGATAATCGTTCAGCCACCGCTTTAATCGCAGACACACCGGGTAAAAACACCAATATTGAATCGTTATATTGTGCCAGTGCTTGTTGTATCTTTTGGCTGACAGCCGCCGCAAAAGGCCGATTGGTCATTAAGGGGGTGTACTCGATTTGTACCGGATATTGACGACCTTGTGATTCGATATATTCTGCCTCGCCTAACACGCTAAGCAAAGACGCGTGCTCTAAGGTTGCTGACATAACGAGTAAAGTGAGGTCATCGCGCAGCGTCTGTACTTCAAGTGCAAAAGCGAGCGCGGTATCGCCGTGCAAATGCCGTTCGTGAAACTCATCAAATATTAACAGATCGACTTCGCCAAGCTCGGGATCGCTTTG
This sequence comes from Vibrio sp., assembly GCA_041587235.1. GTDB lineage: Bacteria > Pseudomonadota > Gammaproteobacteria > Enterobacterales > Vibrionaceae > Vibrio. Next base: position 10,598 of record JBFGYW010000039.1, on the reverse strand, counting down.
CATCATACGAGTGAGGACGCCCTCAGTCACGATCTGCAAACGCGTCTGCTCTGAGACTTTGCTATCGCCGCGCACCCGATAGCCGACGGTTTGTCCAACCGGTTCATTGAGTTGCTTGGCAAGAAATTGAGCAATGTTTTGCGCCGCCAACCTCCTCGGCTCCAACATAATAATGCGTTGGTGCGCATTGCGTTCAAGTATTCGCAAAGGCAACAGCGTCGACTTTCCCGCCCCTGGTGGCGCTTTGAGTATCACTTGGGCAGACTGATCAAGCGCCGCCAATAACTGAGGCATAACCGATTCAATAGGTAGCTGAGACAAAGAAAAAACCTTATGATGAACGTATAACATCATTGTACATAAAAACAGTAAATTATGAAGTTCGAACCGGCTCTAGAATCGGCCAAGTTACTGCGTCGCTATAAACGCTTTCTCGCCGACATCGAATTAGACAGTGGGGAAATACGCACGATTCACTGCGCCAATACCGGGGCAATGACTGGCTGCGCGACCCCAGGAGATACCCTGTGGTATTCCACCTCTGATAACCCTAAACGCAAATACCCCAACAGTTGGGAAATCACTCAAACTCAGCAAGGGCATTTCATTGTGGTCAACACCGCGAAAGCCAATACCCTCGTCGTTGAGGCGATTAACCAGCAACGGGTGAAGGAACTCAAAGGCTACCAACAATTGCACACCGAGGTGACCTACGGGCACGAAAAAAGTCGCATTGATATTTTATTGAGCGATGACCACCGGCCCGATTGCTACATCGAAGTCAAAAGCGTCACCCTATTACTCGATCAACAAGACAAGCTCGGTGCGTTCCCCGATGCGGTCACCACCCGTGGACAAAAACATTTACGAGAATTGATCGCCATGAAACAGGCCGGCTATCGAGCGGTACTTTTTTTCGCTGTTTTACACACAGGGATTGAAAAAGTCACCGTTGCCCACCATATAGACCGCGACTATTCATTACTATTAAAACAAGCGGAAGAAGCCGGTGTTGAAGTTCTGTGTTATCAGGCACAGATCAAGCCTTCTGAGATCAGCCTGACGACACCGATTTGCTGGCAAAATCATCATAAATATTGACCTTGCCATCATATTCGATGAAGTATCTGATTCAGTCGTTGCCACCTGTGCTTCTTTCTGATATAGATACCCGCCTTAAATTAGCTGCACAGCAGTTAACAAGGTGTAAGTAGGAGATGCAGTATGCCAGACTCAAAGAAAAAAACGCTAGGCATTCTAGCTATTGCCGGTGTTGAACCATATCAAGAAAAAGCTGGCGAAGAATACATGTCGCCAGAGCAAATGGAACACTTTACTAAAATCTTGACTGCATGGCGCAATCAACTCAGGGAAGAGGTCAATCGCACTGTACACCACATGCAAGACGAAGCAGCCAATTTTCCTGATCCCGTTGATCGCGCCTCGCAAGAAGAAGAGTTCAGTCTTGAATTGCGCAACCGAGATCGCGAACGTCGCTTGATCAAAAAAATCGAAAAAACCATGGATAAGATCAAAGATGATGATTTCGGTTTTTGTGAATCATGTGGCGTTGAGATCGGTATTCGCCGTTTAGAAGCGCGTCCGACCGCTGATTTGTGTATTGATTGTAAAACACTCGCAGAAATCAAAGAACGCCAAATGCAAGGCTAATCTCTTGTCAATGGTAAGTACAAAGGGAGCATATGCTCCCTTTTGTCGTCACTGCCGTTACAGCATGGGCATCGCCCTCTTCCATATAGCACTCCCCAATACCGCTTTATTAAAAAATACGCCCCCAATGGTTGGCTAAACAAAAAGGTTACACAGACAGTTGCTCTTTTTATTGAGTCATATTGGCTTTATAGTGATGAAATTGAACGGACAGCATGAAACAAAACAGCAGCATGAGATATATAGGTCGTTTCGCCCCTTCTCCTTCTGGCCCTTTGCACTTTGGCTCACTCATCGCCGCGCTGGGCAGTTACTTACAAGCCAAATCTCAAGGTGGCTTGTGGCACGTGCGCATTGAAGATCTCGATCCACCACGAGAAGTTGCCGGCGCCGCCAAACAAATATTGACCACCCTGGAGCGCTATCAATTACATTGGGACGGGGATGTGGTTTACCAAAGTCATCGCCATGACTTATACCAAGCGCAAATCGATCAATGGTTAGCCGAAGGCAAGGCGTACTACTGCCAATGCACACGCAAAGACGTTCAACAAAGCGGTGGCTTTTATCAAGGGCATTGCCGAAATAAACACTGGCAAAGTGGTGCGGTTCGCCTGCGAGCCCAATACCCCATTTATCAATTTCACGACCGCAAGCACGGCCGATTGACGATTCCCGATGCCTTAGCCGAAGAAGATTTCATTATTAAGCGAAAAGATGGCCTGTTTGCTTACAACCTCGCCGTTGTCATCGATGACATTGAGCAAGGGGTTACCGAGGTAGTTCGCGGCGCCGATTTAATCGAGCCCACCGGACGACAAATCAGCTTATACCACCAACTCAACGTTGCGCCGGTTTCTTATCTGCATTTGCCTTTAGTCACGACAGCGCAAGGATTAAAATTGTCGAAACAAAATCGCGCTCCCGCGGTGGACGAAAAAAATCCCAAACACACGCTACTCGCGGCAATGAGCTTTTTGGGATTTACGCTCGAATCGGGCTTAAAAGACGCAGAACTGGCAGAAATACTGCATTGGGGAGTCGAAAATTGGACTTTAAATCAACTACCTAACCAATTAAGTATTGCGCAAGATTCTCAAATGCCTTCGGTTGAGCTATGATTAGCCGCAAATTGCGCTTTGGCGCAGCAAATTCAATAACGCTTAGGTTGAGAAACCATTGCCGATAATGCACATGAATACAAACGATAACATTACAGACGAACACCTCCAACGCCCGGAGCTCTCATTGAACGTGTTCACTCGCGAAGAACACAATATCTCGCGTAAACAAATCAGTGAAAATGCACTTAAAGTCCTGTATCGCCTTCATAGTGCAGGCTTTGACGCCTTTCTCGTTGGCGGTGGTGTACGCGACTTGTTGCTCGGTTTAACCCCAAAAGACTTTGATATCGCCACCAATGCAACCCCAGAGCAAATTAAACAGCTCTTTCGCAATTGTCGCCTCATTGGCCGTCGCTTTCGACTCGCTCACATTATGTTTGGCCGCGACATCATTGAAGTGGCGACGTTTCGGGGTCATCACGACCAATCCAACGACAAAACGGCTTTGCAATCTAAAGAAGGCATGCTGTTAAGAGATAATGTATACGGCACCATAGACGAAGATGCCGAGCGACGAGACTTTACCGTCAACTCGCTTTACTACAGCATCGCCGACTATTCGATTCACGATTACGCTCGTGGGGTTGAAGACTTAGAGGAGCGCTTGATACGTTTGATTGGCGATCCGGACAAGCGCTACCGCGAAGATCCAGTGCGCATGTTGCGCGCCATTCGCTTTGCCGTGAAACTCGACTTTGATATCGAGGAAGAAACCGCGGCTCCGATTGAAGAGCTAGCGGTATTGCTCAAAGACATTCCCGCGGCACGCATGTACGAAGAATCGTTGAAATTATTGCAATCAGGCCAAGGGTTAGAAACTTATCACCTATTGCGTGAGTATGGGTTGTTTCAACAAATGTTCCCGGTCATTGCCGAACACTTTACCGAGCAATACGACTCAGCGACCGAGCAAATGCTCGATATCGTGCTTGATTCCACCGATCAACGCATGCTAGAAGGCAAACGCATCAACCCCGCCTTCATGTTTGCCGCCATGCTGTGGTACCCATTAATGGCTCTGGCTGACAAGTTGGAAAAAGAGCTAAACCTCAACGCTTACGATGCCATGATGGAAGCGAGCAATGTCATCTTAGATGCACAAGTGAAAACCATTGCTATCCCGCGCCGTCATACCACCACTATTCGCGATATTTGGGTCTTACAGATGCGCTTAATGCGCCGCAGTGGCAAACGCGCTTTTCGTTTGCTCGAGCTCAATAAGTTTAGAGCTGGCTTTGACTTTTTAGAAATGCGCGGCGAAATTGAAGGCGGTGATGCACAAGAGTTAGCGAAGTGGTGGGATACTTTCCAGCAAGCGGGTCGCAATATGCGCCAAGCCATGGTCAACGATATTAACGAGCCAGGGGGCAGCAAACCACGCCGTCGCCGTCGTAATACCAGTAAAAAGAAACCCAAAGCATGATGAAAACGGTCTACATTGCCATTGGCAGTAATTTAGCCAATCCTGCACAACAGGCTCTACAAGCTATCGAGGCATTAAAACAACTGCCCGATAGCCAATGGCTACAGGTGTCATCGCTCTACTCCAGTGCCCCCATGGGTCCTCAAGGCCAACCGGATTACATTAATGCGGTCGCCAAGTTGCGCACCGCTTTATCGCCACTTGAACTGCTTGATCACACACAACGCATAGAGCTCGAGCATGGCCGAATAAGAAAAGAACAACGTTGGGGAGCAAGAACTCTCGATTTAGATATCTTGCTCTATGGGCAAGAGACCATTGATCACCCTCGACTGATCATCCCGCATTACGGCATGAAAGTTAGAGAGTTCGTCGTCTACCCACTAGCTGAAATCACTCCCGATTTAACGCTCCCCGATGGGACTAAGCTGTCTGACTTGGTGGCAAACACGCCATTAAACGGGCTTAGTATTTGGCAAAGTCTGCCAAACGAGTAAGGAAAAACAATGAAAAAAGTTACCATTAATGACCTTAATCTTTGGAAAAAAGAAGGTCACAAATTTGCTTGTGTCACCGCCTATGACGCCAGCTTTGCTCAAGTATTTGAAAGCCAAGAAATGCCGGTATTACTCGTCGGTGATTCGCTTGGTATGGTTCTACAAGGCCAATCCGACACCTTACCCGTAACTGTCGACGATATTTGTTATCACACGCGCAGCGTAAGAGCGGGAAGCCCGAATAGCCTACTACTCGCCGACATGCCATTTATGAGCTACGCCTCACCATTACAAGCGTGTGAAAATGCCGCTAAGCTAATGCAAGCCGGAGCCAATATGGTGAAATTAGAAGGTGGAGAATGGCTTGCCGAAACCATTAGTATGTTGACAGAGCGCGCTGTCCCTGTCTGTGCGCACTTAGGTTTAACCCCTCAATCGGTCAATATCTTAGGGGGCTATAAAGTTCAAGGACGCGAGCAAGACAAAGCGGATAAGATGGTCAAAGACGCTTTAACCTTGCAACAAGCCGGCGCACAAATTGTGCTGCTCGAATGCGTACCGAGTGAGTTAGCAGAGCGAATTACTCAATTGCTCGATATTCCTGTGATTGGCATTGGCGCCGGTAAGCAGACCGATGGTCAGATGCTGGTCATGCATGATATATTTGGCATATCCGCCAATTATATCCCCAAATTTTCGAAAAACTTTTTAGCAGAAACGGGCAATATTCATCAAGCCGCTGCTCAGTATATTGAAGATGTGCGTAATGGCGCGTTTCCCGATGACGCCCACACAATTGCTTAGAGGTCATTGCAATGCAAACTTTTGCTGAAATTTCAGAAGCTCGTGAATTTATTCAACAAGCGCGACGCGATGGACGACGTATTGGTTTTGTACCCACGATGGGCAATTTACACGACGGTCACCTGACTTTAGTCAAAAAAGCGCAAGAACTTGCCGATATTGTTGTCGTCAGTATTTTTGTTAACCCGCTGCAATTTGACCGCGCAGACGACTTGGACAATTACCCAAGAACCCTAGAAGCGGACTTGAATAAATTGACCGAGGCTGGGGTTGATGCCGTCTTTGCCCCACAAGTTGAGACCATGTACCCAGAACAACCCGAGTCACACACTTTGGTCGATGTTCCTGTGCTGTCTACGATTTTAGAAGGCAATGCTCGCCCGGGTCACTTTCGCGGTGTCACCACCGTCGTCACCAAGTTACTCAACATCATTCAGCCTGATTTGGCGTGCTTTGGCGAGAAAGATTTCCAACAGTTGGCCATTGTTCGCAAACTGGTTAGCGATCTCGCCTTAAACGTCGAAATCGTCGGTGTACCAACCACGCGAGAGCTCGATGGACTGGCAATGAGTTCACGCAATAACCTGCTCACAATTGACGAGCGCCAACGCGCCCCTGTGTTAGCCCGCACCATGCGTTGGATGAGCAGTGCGATTCGCGGCGGCCGTCGCGACTATGACTCGATTATCGAAGACGCCAATGATCAATTAAGAGCGGCCGACCTCGAGCCCGATCAAATCTTTATTCGCGACGCTCGTACTTTGCAAGATATCGATAACAACACACAACAAATTGTTATTTTGATGTCGGCTTTTCTCGGTCAAGTACGCCTTATCGACAACCTGGTGGTTGATATCACTCAAGAGCCGCGCGAAGAGCAAGGTTCAGGGCAAGAGCCAGAGAGCACGACGGCTTCTCAAGCTTAATGACTCGCAATAAAAAGGTCGCTCAACAGCGACCTTTTTTCACCCCAACTGCTTGTGATTAATGTCTTAACCCTATGCCGCGCGTAATCAAATAGTGAGCTAAGGCATACAAGACGATGACAAAAGCCGTTAATACCATAAAAGATGTCGCAATAGGCACATCAGAGATACCGAGAAAGCCATAGCGAAAAGCGTTGACCATATAAACGATAGGATTGATTTTCGACACGCCTTGCCAAAATTCTGGCAGCAAACTCAGCGAGTAAAACACGCCGCCTAAATAGGTTAATGGCGTCAACACAAACGTCGGAACAATGGAAATATCATCAAAAGTGGTGGCGAATACCGCATTGATTAAACCGCCGAGCGCGAACACGATCGAAGTCAACAACACGGTTAGCACAATGACCCACCAGTGTTGAACTTGTAAATCAACAAAAAATAGCGACACTGCCGTAACAAGCGTACCAACTAACAAGCCTCGAGTTACGCCTCCCATGACGTACCCCCAAATAATAACGTAGTTCGGGACAGGGGCGACCAATAACTCCTCAATGTGCTTTTGAAATTTGGCGCTAAAAAAAGACGAAGCCACATTCGAGTACGAGTTAGTGATGACCGACATCATGATCAAACCCGGTACTATATAGGCCATATAACTGACCCCGTGCATGTCTCCAATGCGCTGGCCAATTAATTGACCAAAGATAACAAAATACAGGGTCATCGTTATCGCCGGTGGCACAATCGTTTGGACCCAAATACGGGTAAAGCGATTAATTTCTTTAGCTAATAAACTGCAAAAAGCCGTCCAATAAATGTGATACATAGTGCCCCTTAACCATTCTGATTAACGATATTGACGAAAAGTTCTTCAAGGCGATTCGCTTTGTTTCTCATCGAAAGAACTTTGATATTGTGTTGCGTTAACTGATCAAAAATCGGGTTGAGCCCCTGGCTTTTTTCCAATTCGATTTCCAAAGAGCCATTGACGACAACTTGCTCCCTGACGCCAGTTAAGCGCGGCAAAGCTTCAAGGTTATCGATATCAAGGATAAAGGTTTCAACATCTAGCTTATTGAGTAACGCCTTCATACTGGTATTTTCAATTAAGTGTCCCGCCTGAATAATGCCAATATTGCGACACAGCATTTCAGCTTCTTCGAGGTAATGGGTGGTCAAAATAATGGTGATTTGCTGCTCTTGATTTATTTTCTTCAAAAACGTCCACATTGAGCGACGCAGTTCAATATCGACACCCGCCGTTGGCTCATCAAGGATCAACAGTTTGGGATTGTGCATCAATGCCCTGGCGATCATAAGCCGGCGCTTCATTCCCCCAGACAAGTTACGCGCCCGTTCGTGACGCTTTTGCCAAAGGTCTAACTGCGTGAGATATTGCTCGGCTCGCTGCTTGGCCACGTCCCTTTTAACGCCATAATAACCGGCTTGTTGCAGGACAATTTGTTCAACGGTTTCAAAGGGGTTGAAATTAAACTCTTGTGGCACTAACCCCAAATGTTGTTTGGCTTGCTCCAAATGGCTATCAATATCGTAACCAAAGACTTTGACCTTGCCCGATGTTTTGTTAACCAAAGACGATATAATACCAATTGTGGTCGATTTCCCTGCGCCATTAGGGCCAAGTAAGGCATAAAAGTCGCCTTTTTTTACCGTCAGAGACAGGCCTTTTAGCGCTTCAAAACCGCCAGAATAAGTTTTTTTAAGCTGTTCTATTTCTAATGCATACATGAGTGATTACTCTTTTTTGTCTTGGACACATACCCTATGTGATTGAAAAATGACTACTCAGCCGCTTCCACCGAGTAAAATGAAGTAAGGTAAGCCAATAAGGAAATACCCCATGATGGAATGACATCCCCCACCACGGCTTTTTTACCCTCACTCGATTAAAATCATTTACTAAGGCGTCAACTTCACCTAGTCTCAACGTTTACCCCTTCGCGTAACAAGGATAACCAATGCCCGAACTTAAAACCTTATTTGATAACAACTCCAAATGGTCTGAGGCACTGAAATCAGGGCAACCGGAATACTTTTCTCATTTAGAGGCGGGGCAATCGCCAAGTTACCTTTGGATTGGTTGTTCAGACAGTCGCGTACCGGCAGAACGTTTAACCGGACTCGAAGCTGGCGAACTGTTTGTTCATAGAAATGTCGCCAACCAAGTGATCCACACCGATCTCAATTGCTTGTCCGTCGTGCAATACGCCGTCGACATTTTAAAGGTCAAACACATCATCGTCTGTGGTCACTATGGCTGCGGTGGGGTCATCGCGGCGATAGAAAACCCGAACTTAGGCTTGATTAACAACTGGTTATTACACATACGCGATGTCTTTTTAACGCATAAAAAAAGCCTCGCGCGCTTTCCTCAACAGCAGTGGGCGGACAAGCTCTGTGAGCTCAATGTCGCCGCCCAAGTGTACAACCTTGGCAATTCCACTCTGCTGCAAAATGCGTGGCAACGAGGTCAGAACATAAGCTTACACGGGGTAATTTACGGGATTGCCGATGGGCGTTTAAAAGATTTATCTCTGCGTTGTTCTGATGCTCTATCGCTAGATAACGTCTATCAAAGTGCCATGAACAAAATTTTACATACCGAATTACCAAGCCAATAAGCCTTACTTCTGCGTTTATTGGCTTGGTAAATAGATTACTCTGGTACCACTTTGCCAATGTAAGGCAGGTGGCGATACTTTTGTGCGTAATCAATACCGACCCCAACCACAAATTCATCGGGAATGTCAAAACCGATCCAATCCACAGGAACGTCCACCTCACGACGAGATGGCTTGTTGAGCAAGGTGCAGATTTTGATCGAATTAGGCTCTCGCAAAGCAAGCATTTCTTTGATTTTACTCAGTGTATTCCCTGTATCGATAATATCTTCGACCAATAAGACATCTTTGCCTTGAATATCATCGTCGAGATCTTTCAAGATGCGTACATCTCGTGAGCTCTCCATCGTATTGCCATAACTCGATGCCGTCATAAAGTCGACTTGATGGACCAAATCAATCGCTCGACACAAATCCGCCATAAACACAAACGATCCACGCAACAAGCCGACAAGGACTAATTCTTGGCTCGACTGGTAATGCTCACTGATTGACTGTCCGAGTTCTCGGACGCGCTGTTGGACTTCTTGCTCAGAAATCAGGACTTCTACCGTATGCTTCATACTTACTCAATATTGGCTTAGGGATAACATTGGCCATCATTGTACCATTGCCACGCCACAGAGATAACCACACAAAAGTCAATTTCAATTGAAAAAACCATCACCTACTGCATCGAACCCGAGCTCAAATTTTTAATCTTCTCTGACATCACATTGAGATTTTCATTCCAAAATTGAAAAAATCATTATTATAACTCCGATATTAATTCAATTATCAACCTAAACCTGAATTGCGCAGTTGACCACCTTGATATGCACCAGTACACTGATAAAGGAGAGTAATAATAATAATCAAAAATTACTTGTTCCCACTCACTTGGCAAGGAAATTTACTATGGAAACGATAACAAAAAGACCTCGAACTCGGCTTTCCCCTCTTAAACGCAAACAACAGTTAATGGAAATTGCATTAGAAGTTTTCGCTCGTCGTGGTATTGGTCGCGGAGGGCATGCAGATATTGCAGATGTTGCTCAAGTTTCCGTGGCAACCGTCTTCAATTATTTCCCCACTCGCGAAGACTTAGTCGATGAAGTGCTCAACCACGTTGTTCGTCAATTGTCGAACTTTCTTACCGATCATATTGATATGGAGCAACCGATCCAAACCAACATGACCAACATCATTGAGAATATGGTCGAACAGGTTGAACATGACTGCTATTGGATGAAAGTTTGGTTTGAATGGAGCGCCTCGACCCGAGAGGAAGTCTGGCCTTTATTTGTCAGCAGTAATCGCACCAATCAACTTTTGATCCAAAATATGTTCAGCAATGCGATTGAAAAAGGCGAAATTGACAATAGCTTTAAACCTGAGCACTTGGCCAATCTCTTTTTAGCCATGTCTTACTCTATTTTTGTTCAAGCCAATCGCTCAGCGAGCAGTAAAGAAATTCAAGACTTGTTGAAAAGCTATTTTTCAATGTTGCGCTTCCTTTGATGTCATCG
>JBFGYW010000038.1:0-22493 GCA_041587235.1 Vibrio sp. | reverse complement strand
TTCATTCACAGCGCCAAAACGGTTTTTATGGCTGCGCATGGTGCGAAAACGACTGTCTGTGCCGCCGTCTAATAACACCGAGCAATCGATGATGTGCTCGAGCACTTTAGGGCCGGCCAAGGTACCGTCTTTGGTGACGTGACCAACGATAAACACCGCCACATTGTTTTGTTTTGCATAACGAGTCAATGCGGTGGCCGATTCTCGCACTTGAGCCACACTGCCCGGTGACGATTGCACATCGGCGACGTGCATGACTTGAATGGAGTCAATCACCATAATCTTGGGTTTTTCTTTTTCTGCTATCTGACAAATGGTGTCGACATTGGTTTCAGAGAGCATTTTTAAATCTTGCTTAGGCAACCCCAAGCGCGATGCCCTTAGGGCCACTTGTTGAAGCGATTCTTCTCCGGTGACATACAGGGTCGGCATTTGTGAGGAGAGGTAACACATGGTTTGCAATAACAACGTTGATTTACCGGCGCCAGGGCTACCGCCAATCAAAATCGCCGCCCCTGGTACTATTCCGCCGCCAAGTACCCGATCAAACTCTTTAAACGTGCTGGTAAAGCGAGGCACTTCTTGCAAATCGATCTCGGATAAGACTTGCACTTGTTGGCCACCTGCCGACCCAGCGTAACCGCTTGCTCGTTCGTGTCGAGCCACTGCCGGTGATGCGGGTAAGCGCACTTCAGTAATCGTATTCCAAGCTCCGCAGGCATTACACTGCCCTTGCCAGCGCGGAAAATCGGCGCCGCAGTCGTTGCACACATACGCTCTTTTTGCTTTTGCCATCACAGACCTTACTCATTTGTCGAGAATTTAAAAGATTGAAAAATATTAGAAACAAAGCCTTTGACTTAACAGAATTAGCACAACAGTTGGTTTAATGCTTTATTTAAATCAAGTTTCTCGGTATTTTGTCGATGACCTTATTATAAATTCGAAATATATCAGAAGAAATGCAACAATCCGAAATCCTCTCACTTGTAGAACGACTCATTCCAGTTTACCGCGCTCCGGACTTTGAGCAGGTGCTGGAACGATTAGTTGCAGATTTTCATCCTTCAGCAAAGATCATTGTCAAAATTGAATTAAATCGCCTGATGGAACCTTGCAGTCGAACCATTGATTTGCGAGGTCGAGTCAATGGCGAATGCCGCGAATACCGTCTCGATGGTCGCCGGCACTGGTTTGACGATGTTGCCTTTAACGATTATCAAAAACAAACCAAAAAGTTTGGCGGTTACACCATTGGTGTTTGGGAAGCACTGTCTAATACTCGCAATAATTATCGCATCATAGGTCAAAATCGCGCCCCCGTGGTCTCAAGTAACCAAATTACCTCTGAAGACAGCCCATTTGAAGCTAATCCGATTCAACTTGGCCAAGACCTCAAACGACAAGAAAAGCGCTTACGGCTACAAACACAGGTCGAAATCACCTTGCCAAAAGGACAAGTCATTCACGGTTTGACCATTGACATGTCTGAATCTGGGGCCAAAATCAAAGTCCCAAGTGCTTTTAACTATCAACTCGGCGATATACTCGATGTTGAGTTCGTTGAATACCAGCAATACGCCACGCCTCAAAATGATTACACGATAAAGTTACGCTTGCTCGCCGTGGAGGAAAACCTCGATAACGATGCGGTCAAAATATTGCGCACCGTAAAAGCCTCAGAAAAAGACCTGCTCGCCAAATTGATTGACGACGCTCTGCGCAACCCGCAAAAACGCCTAAAACACGATAATCAAGATAAAATCTTACGTGCTCGCGCTCGCGGCTTTGAACACATTTTCCTAAAGCACACCTGCCACTTGCCGCTCTTTTTTAGTCATGATGAGCTCAAGCTCGCCATGCTTACCCCGAATAATCAACGCATCTGGCAATATTGGCACAATGAGCAAGGCCAACAAGTGTTAGGCACGTTATTTCACCCGCAGCGCCTCAAAAACCTCACCCACAGCGACATGTCGCAGGGCAGTTGTAAACTGTACGCCTTTCAGCATCAACACGAACAAAAAACCTTTTTCTACTCGATGTTTCCAACCGAAGCCAGCCCAGAGCAAAAAAACCTCTTTTGGCATATCGGTGCCAAACGAGAGAGCTGGAAAGTCTTTCAAGTGTCTTTTTATCGCTTGTCAGCAGAAGATATTGAACAACTATCGCGCTTTCACGAGGAACTCGGCGAATGCGTCAAAGGGTTAACCCATTGCGCAGTATTAGAAGAAATTGGCGATCACCACCAAGCAAACGATTATTTGTTGTCTGAAAAACCGCGTCTGCCCATTACTGAAATTAACCCATTTAGACAAAGCCGCCGCCTTGTTGGCCAGCCGCGCAGCGTCTATTTCGATGCCACCTCGCGGCGCAAGGAGCCTAGGTATATTTTTAAAACACCCCTGCTCTTAACCCATCCGAGTAAAGGCCAATTGCAAGGCCATTCAATCGATTTTTCCGGCAAAGGGATCAGCATTAAAACTCAAGCAGCGATTCCCTACCATGTGGGTGAGCTCATCACCATCAACATGGTCGAGTTAAACAAAGCCAGCAAACAGCTCGACTTATCACAAATCCCTTACAAGGTCGTTAAAGTCAGTGGTGAGGGCAATAGCATACAATTGGTGATGCAAGACAGCGAAGACACCGTCAAAGTCAGCGCCTTTCTCAAATCGGTGTTTAAGCTCAACAAAGGTAAACTCAAAGAAAAAGAAGAGCGGCTACCCTCACATGGCATGCTCAATGCGCTGCATCAGACTTTGCTCAGTAAGATGAAAGTCTTTCCCTTTTATATCGATAAAGGGATGCACGGCTTTCAAACGCGAGTGATTGGCGTCTCATACCCCTTGCCAAAACACATGGGTGTATTATCTAACCTTGGCCACAATGAGTGCATTTCTTTAGAGCCATTGTTTAAAAATCGCACCAACACCTTATTGGCAACGCCCTTGAAGCGGACGGAAAAGCAAGCCTCTTCTCACTTTGAGGTGTATATCGGCTTAGAAAAATTAGGCCGTAAACCCGTTGCTATCCACACAAAACTCACCCATGAATTTGCCAATATTAAACAGCGAATTGCCTTTATCAAATCCTCGCAGATATCCGGTGAATTCATTGCCTTAAGACTGTCGATCGCACCAATTTATAGCCCAATCACACTGCTGCTGCAGCAAGAGCTCAACGACTTAACGCAGGTCAGCGTCCATCAAGCCAGCGCGTTAGAAAGAGAGCTCACCAACTTAGTCGGTTACGGTGAGATTGAAGACATTACCGAAGAAGTGTTGATTCGCTTGCAACTGACGTATTAATCCTGCTTGCCCAACAAAAAAGAGCAAGCTTGTCAGTCAACGAGTTGAGAATCAGAAAACGGAAAAGTAAGTATCGCTAACGAACTCGAAATACCTTCTGGTCAGTCCCCATCCGTTCAAGTCTGTGGTCCGTGATAGCGGGGAAAAGAGCGACACCCCCGATTTAATTAGAGTGGTATTAGATAGGTATCCCCCTCACCCTAAATGACACCAGTGAGGAGGAAGTGGATTACCAGCTGATCTTTTGCTGTTTCGCCAATAGACCGCTTAAAATACACACCACACCACCTAAGTCTGCGTAACGAATCGCGACCGAGGCTTGTTGCTCCACTTTCGGCTTGGCGTGATAGGCAATCCCTAGACCGGCAACCGACATCATGGCCAAATCATTGGCCCCATCGCCGATGGCTATCGAATTGTGTAACTCCACACCGTACTCTTGGCACAAAGAGAGCAAAACTTCCGCTTTGGTTTGCGCTGAAACCACAGGGCCTAGTACCTGTCCAGTCAATTTGCCGTCTTTGATCTCCAACTGATTCGATGTGGCAAAGTCTAAATTGACCAAACGTTTTACTTCATCAGAAAAGTAAGTAAACCCGCCCGAGGCAATCGCGGTTTTCCAACCAAATTGCTGCAAGGTCTCAATCATGGTTTCCAGTTCAGGCATCAAGGGCAATGAAGCTCGCACCTCGTCTAAAATAGATTCTGGTGCGTTGGCCAAGGTGGCGACGCGCTGGCGCAAGCTTTGCTCAAAATCCAACTCCCCTTGCATGGCCAGTTCCGTCACTTTGGCCACTTCTTCACCGACGCCCGCCAATGTGGCAATCTCGTCAATGCACTCAATTTCAATCGCCGTTGAGTCCATGTCCATGACAATCAGACCGGGCTTGGTCAAATCCGGGACTTCATTTAAGTCAGCATAATCAAGCTTTAAGGCTTGTAAAATGGTTTCGTGGGCCGGGGTCAAAAAACCGGACATCAACGCCACGTCGTAACGGCCGACTTGCCAGGTTTGCAAGACCAAGCTGCTTTCACCGGTAAAAGCATCTATATCGTTAAAGTGTGAAGGCGATAAATATTCACCGTAAATAATCCAGTGCCCCTTGCGCTTGTTAATATTCGCGGCTTTTCGCTGCTCTGGTAGACGTTGAAGTAACCTTGTCTGTTTTTTTATTGTTAACAAAACCAATGCTTCCCTGTGGAGACGAATAGAATTAAGGCTAACTTACCCTATTGCAATTTATCAATGCAAGTATCAAACTGTCAGTTGGCCTAATTATTGATTGAATTGTGCATGACTGAATCTCTTTTTTCTGTACGCAACACCCTAAAAGCGATCGCGCTGATCCTCTTGGCGGGGATTTTATTTTTCACTGTCAAAAACAGTGTTGTGATCAGTCAAGGCAACGCCAGTATACAATCAAAACAGCTCGAAACGCTGACGCATATTTTGATCTCGCAAGCGGCATTGAGCGCCAGTAAAATGGTCACAGACAACGACCAAGATCAACTGCTTGATTTTGCCAATCAACTCGCTCACGAAAAACTGGTTCACGATGCCACGATTTACGATGCCCAAGGTGTAACACTTGCCGCCAGTGACAAAGCGAGCTCTGCACGTGACATTTTAGGCCTCGACACCCCTCTTGCCACCGCGAGAATTGGCCGCCAGCAGTTAGTCGAGCCTATCTACGATCAACATGGTGTGGTTGGCTTTATTCGCATTACCTTTGAAAATGGCAAAGTCACCGCCATTTCCAATCACCATTACCGCAAAAGCGATCGGTATATGTACATGATGATCATTGCCAACTTTATTGCCGGCATGCTGTTTATTCTCATTTTACAACGACAAGCCAATCGCAAGCGGGTGACTTAGGTTTGATTCGGGTTATCTGGAGTGACGATATCGACTAGGTTTTCCGTGCTCAAATGGCGTACATCTTTGCCTTTTACAAAGTAGATGATGTATTCACAAATATTCTGACAGCGGTCACCAACGCGCTCAATCGCCCGCGCTGACCACATGACTTGTAACACCGATGGTATGTTCTTTGGGTCTTCTGCCATAAACGCAATCAATTGCCTCATCACCGCATCGTATTCTTCGTCGAGAATATCATCGGTTTTGTGTAAGCGCGCCGCGGCAGTCGCATCCATACGCGCAAAGGCATCGAGGACCTCGTGTAACATGTAGATCGCTTTGCGACACAAAGGCTCAAGGGAGACCTGAAAGTGCTGCTCTTTCGGCGACTCTAACACCACACGGGCCATACGACTGGCGACATCACCGATCCGCTCTAAATCTGTAATGGTTTTAATGATCGCGATGATAAGGCGCAAATCCTTGGCCGTCGGCTGACGCTTGGCAATAATTTTGGTGCAAACTTGGTCAATGGCCACTTCCATGGCATTGACTTTGTGGTCGTCTTGGATCACACGTTTGGCCAAATCGTGATCGTCTTTGTGCAAAGCCTGCATGGCAAAAGCCAACTGCTGCTCAACTAAGCCGCCCATGGTCAGTACATGGGTGCGAATGGCTTCCAACTCGGTGTTGAATTGACCAGAAATATGACGACCAAATTGCATCTTTTACCCTCTTGCAAATACGTTGAAATCAACCGTAGCGACCCGTTATGTAATCTTCGGTTTTTTTGTTTTTTGGCGAAGTGAAAATGGTATCGGCATCAGAATACTCAATTAACTTACCCATGTGTAAAAACGCCGTGTAATCGCTCACCCGGGCCGCTTGCTGCATATTATGCGTGACAATCACCACACTGTATTGTGACTTGAGATCATTGATCAACTCTTCAATCGTCAGTGTTGATATGGGATCCAAAGCGGACGTCGGTTCATCGAGCAATAAGACTTCAGGCTCAATCGCAATCGCCCGAGCAATGACCAAGCGCTGTTGCTGACCGCCGGATAGCCCGAAAGCATTGTCGTGTAATCTATCTTTGACTTCTTTCCACAGTGCCGCACTGCGCAAAGAACGTTCGACTGCATCATCAAGGACACGACTGTTTTTAATACCTTGTAAACGCAAGCCGTAAACCACATTTTCATAAATGGACTTGGGGAAAGGGTTCGGGCGTTGAAACACCATGCCGACACGACGTCGCAACGTCGACACATCAACCTTGCGGTGATAAACATTTTGCCCGTGAAGCCGCACTTCCCCCTCTATCTGACAGCCTTCAACCAAATCATTCATCCGGTTTAAGCAGCGCAATAAGGTCGACTTTCCACACCCAGAAGGGCCAATAAAGGCGGTCACCTTACCCTTGGGAATTTTCATCGAAATATCAGTAAGCGCTTTTTGCTGACCATAAGACAGTGATAAGTGACGAATATCAACCGCCGTTTGCTCTTCGCTTAATTCACTGACCTCTTGCGGTTTGTGCAAATTTAATTGCTGCTCCAAAGAATACATATCAACCCTGCTCCAAGATACGGTATTTTTCGCGCAAATTGTTGCGAATGCGAATCGCCGTTAAATTCAACAACACGATAATCACCACTAATAGTAATGAGGTAGCATACACCAAAGGCCTAGCCGCTTCGATATTGGTGGTCTGAAAGCCAACATCGTAAATATGAAAGCCAAGGTGCATAAACTTTCTGTCGAGGTGCAAGTAGGGGAACTGGTCATCGACTGGCAAATTAGATGACAACTTTACCACGCCGACTAACATCAGCGGAGCCACCTCTCCCGCCGCTCTTGCGATGGCGAGAATTAACCCGGTCAACATCGCCGGTGACGCCATCGGCAAGACAATACGCGACAGTGTTTCAAACTGTGTTGCCCCTAAGGCCAGTGAGCCGTGACGTACAGATTGCGGGATGCGTGTCAGGCCCTCTTCCGTGGTGACAATAACCACGGGCAAAGTCAACAAGGCGAGCGTCAACGCCGACCATAAAATACCCGGCGTGCCAAATGTGGGCGCTGGCAATGCCTAGGCGTAAAACAAACGATCAATATTGCCGCCTAAGGTGTAAACAAAAAAGCCCAGTCCGAATACGCCATAAACAATGGACGGCACCCCGGCCAAATTGACAACCGAAATGCGAATCAGGCGGGTAAAAAAGTTGTTATTTGCATATTCATTTAAATACACCGCGGCGATCACGCCTAATGGCATCACAATCACCGACATTAAAATCACCAGCAAGACAGTGCCAAAAATGGCCGGGAAAAGACCGCCTTCTGAGTTAGATTCTCGCGGGTCATCGACAATAAAATGGCCAACGCCTGAGAGCCAATGGCGCACTTTTTGCTCCCATGTCATCGCATTGGGAAACCAATATTGCTCAATAAGGCTCAATGGCAAGTGCAAGGTGCGATCTGAGCTATCCATCACGATCAGTTGGTATTGCAATTGGTCTTGCTTAATGCGATCTAATTGCTGATGGTATTTTGCTAACTGAGCATGGATGGCGCGCTTTTTTTGCCAAATCAACTCAACCACAGGGCTCGCCTGATCTTGGCTAGCGGGCATTGCCGCCTGTTGACGCTGTAAACTGGCCAATTCGCGATCCAGGGGCTTGATGTTCTTTTCTACCAACGCGGTGATCTGGTTTTCGAGCAGCGCAATGTCGGTTAACCCCTCATCTAAATGCGTTTGCAACTGAGTGTGATAGGTATGATTACCCGTGCTCACGCCCACTAAGCGGCCAAAAAAATCGCCCCCTTGCTTGCGCTTTACAACCACAATATCAGCTGGCGCTTGCCGCATGCCCAATTGTGAGGCCAAAATAGAGATAAAATCGCTTTGATTGTGTTCACGATTGGCAATTTTGATCACCAAGCGCTCAGACTTCCCTTCACGGCTTTCCCCTAAACGCTGACGTAACGGCTCAGCAATACGCTGATTGCGCACGTATTGCGTCTCGTAAATCTGACCAATAATTCGTGAAGACAAGGTGAAATTGTCTCTTTGATCTTGACTTAACGTTTTGATTGGCCACTCGTAAATTGGCGCAGGCCAAAAATACGCCAAGCCTTTTGAGCCAATCATTAACAGTAAAAACAAAACCGATAGCAAACTGATGCTCACCGCGCCGCTTGTCAGCCAAACAAACGGACTGCCACGGTGCAGCCAACCAAACCAATGACGCACTGTTTTTCTCATAATTATAATGACCGATACCTATCTCTTAATCGCTGTCTCACCCATTCGCCGAGTGAGTTTACCGCAAAGGTAAAAGCCAACAAGATCAAAGCTGAGAGGAATAAAATTCGATAATGCGCACTCCCGACCTCAGATTCGGGAAGTTCCATAGCAATCGTTGCCGACAAGGTTCGCATACCTTCAAAAATACTCCAATCTAACAAAGGAGTATTGCCGGTCGCCATTAATACGATCATGGTTTCTCCGACAGCGCGGCCAAAGCCCATCATCAAGGCGGAAAAAATGCCGGGGCTAGCGGTGAATAACACCACGTGAATCAAGGTTTGCCAGGGCGTCGCGCCCAATGCCAAGGAGCCCAAGCTCAGGTGCTTAGGCACAGAAAATATCGCATCTTCGGCAATGGTGAAAATCGTCGGGATCACGGCAAAGCCCATCGCCAATCCAACGATCAAAGCATTTCGTTGCTCGTAATCGATGCCGTATTGAGCCAAAAACACTCGCAAATCACCCTGAAACCACCACTGCTCAAAATAGGGCGCGACCACAATGCCCAATACAATAAAGATCACCATCATCGGCATCACCATCAATGCATGCCATCCGGTTGGTATGCCTCGCCGATAGTAAACGGGTATTAACGACCACACTCCGGCCCCCACAAAACAGCTCAACGGCAACAAAACAATTAATAACAAGGCAGAAAACAAGTGATGTTCGACCAAAGGGGCGAGCCAAATACCTGCGACAAAGCCGATAATCACCGTCGGTAACGCCTCCATCAACTCGATGGCAGGCTTAACCATACGCCTC
Organism: Vibrio sp.; assembly: GCA_041587235.1. Lineage (GTDB taxonomy): Bacteria > Pseudomonadota > Gammaproteobacteria > Enterobacterales > Vibrionaceae > Vibrio. The sequence continues at coordinate 13,237 of JBFGYW010000038.1, read as the reverse complement.
ATTTTGACCGACATAAAGTAACCCGTATAAATGGCGCCAAGTACCGCAATGGGCGCGGAAAACAGCATGGCAAACAAGGCTGCTTTTAAAGTACCGAAAGTCAGAGGCACCAAACTTAACTTAGGCTCAAAAGTGTCGCTGGCCGAGGACGATTGCCAGACAAATTGAGGCTCTGGATAACCTTCATACCATAGCTTTTGCCACAACGCCGACAGAGACACCTCAGGGAAATTTCGGTGTAATTGATGAATTTGTACTATTCCGTCTCGCCAAGAAACCAAGCGGCTTTCACTGTTTGAAAGGGCAATTAAGTCCGGCATCTGTTTAAACAAGGATGCGGACATGGTTTGATTGTGGTTCGTGGTGTAAAAGCCTTTGACCTGCCCGTCAACCATAAAACTGTAAAAGCCTTTGTGATAATGATCTGTGATGATCTTACCTACACCATCACCAACCTCAAAGGTGCGAATTTTCGTCAGGGTTCGTTTGCGGTCTTTGAGTACATCAAACCATTGACTGACGTCACCGCGCTTAGTTGTCACCAGTAAAGAATACGCGCCAGGTAAAAATTGCACTTTAGTCACTTGATGAGGCGCCTTAGCCAAGCGAATGACTTCGCGCAAGGCAAAACCTTGTTCTCGCCACACCATCACCGCCAATTGATTGCCTTGACGAAGGTATAAGGTTTGTCCATCGGGCGTGAGCAACATTTGATCCGGGTTGTGTAACGGCGAGAGCAAGGTTTCTACTTTGACATCCTCTGCGCCCAGTGTGGCTTGAATGAGAGAGAGTTCCCCACTGTCATCGAGTGTAACTAGCTTTAGGGTTTGGCGAGTCACTGCAAAGGCAAAATCCGTCGTCAAACCTTGTTGTACAAAGGCGTCCATCGGTGGCAATACCACTTCTGTTAACTGAGGCGCGACTTGATGAGATAACTGAGCAAATTGTGTCTGCCACACCGTTAACTGCCGACCTGGCTCTAATAAAGCTAAATAGTTTTTATTGCCATCACGACGGCTGATAAAAGGGCGTTTAGCAAGCGATTGAGACAAGATAAGCTGGGGGGATTCAGGGTTAGCCACATACCAAATATCCAACTGCCCTTGTTGAGAGAGGGTTTGAATTTGCTGGCCATCATCAGAAACATCGATATCAACTAAGGCCACGTGATTGGGAAGCGAAATGGTGTCGGCTTTGGGGCTAAAAGCAGCGTCTTTGAACAAAGGTAAAACCACCCAAGCCAAGTAAATAAAAATCATTACTAAGGCACCTAAAGCAACAATACCACCACAAGAAACCACCCCTTTGACGAATCGGTCTGTTAATAACCGTTTTTTATCTTGTTCTTGTAATGAAAATTTACTGAATAACATCAAAAAGTTCTTACTTCGGGCCATCTTATAATGCTACGCCACAAGTGTTTCATTTTTGTGACAAGCAACGCTGTCATTGGAATTAAAATGCAACTATGCTGATAAAGACCAATTGCAATAAAAGTGTCACAAAAACAACATATTGTCACCTTGTAAATCAACGATCATTATACGATTCCATCGTGCAAACTAGGTATAATTATGAGTACAGAAGTCCTTTACGTAGACAAAGAGTTAAGCTGGCTATCTTTTAATGAGCGAGTGCTACAAGAAGCAGCCGATAAGACGGTCCCGCTCATTGAGCGTATCCGCTTTCTTGGTATCTACTCTAATAACCTTGATGAGTTTTACAAAGTTCGTTTTGCCGATGTGAAGCGTCGAATATTGATCAATCAAGACCGCGGCCATGACGATAGCCCTAAAAAGCTGCTGGTCAAAATGCAAGAAAAAGCCAAGCAACTCGGCATTCAGTTTGAAGAAATCTACCATGAGCTGATACGAGACATGGCCCGTCGCCGTATATTTTTAATTAACGAAAAGCAAATTTCAGACTCTCAGCAAAAGTGGGTTCGCAAGTATTTTCAACGCGAAGTGTTGCCTCATATTGCGCCTATTTTTCTCAATGATGACGTCGATGTATTACAATTTCTCAAAGACGAATACGCCTATTTAGCCGTCAAGCTATCGGAAAAAGGCAAACACCAATACTCACTCGTCGAAATCCCGACGGATCACTTACCGCGCTTTGTTATTTTACCAGACCAAAAAGGTCAACGACGAAAGACCATTATTTTGCTCGATAACATCATTCGCTTTTGTCTCGATGATCTCTACAAAGGCTTTTTTGACTATCAATCGATTGAGTGCTTTGCGGTAAAAATGACGCGGGACGCCGAATACGATTTAAGCCATGAAGTTGAACACAGTTTGCTCGAGCAAATGTCGGAAGGCCTAGAACAACGCCTCACCGCCATGCCGGTGCGGTTCGTCTATCAAGAAGGCATGCCCAAATCCATGTTGAGCTTTCTCTGTGACAAGCTCAAGTTATCGAGCTACGACAATTTAATCCCCGGCAGTCGCTATCAAAACTTCCAAGATTTTATGAGCTTTCCCAATGTCGGTCGCGAATACCTCGAAAACAAGTCTCTGCCACCAATAAAATGCTCTGACTTCAACGGTTTTGCCAACAGCTTTGATGCCATTCGCCATCAAGATATCTTGCTCTACTACCCATATCACACCTTTGATCACATCTCTGAACTTGTAAGGCAAGCGTCTTTTGACCCGAAAGTGCTGAGTATCAAAATCAATATTTACCGAGTCGCCAAAAACTCTAAGCTACTCAACTCGTTAATTGACGCGGTTCACAATGGCAAAAACGTTACCGTCGTCGTTGAGTTGCAAGCACGTTTCGATGAAGAAGCGAACATTGAATGGTCGAAAATCCTCACCGATGCCGGCGTTCAGGTTGTCTTTGGCGCACCCGGGCTAAAAATTCACTCCAAGCTTTTGCTCATCAGTCGCCGAGAAGAGGGTGAAATTGTTCGCTACGCTCACATTGGTACCGGGAACTTCCACGAAAAAACTGCGCGTATTTACACCGACTTTTCACTGTTGACCGCCGATCAAGACATCACCAATGAAGTGCGAAATGTGTTTGGCTACATTGAAAACCCTTATCGACCAGTGAAATTTAAACAATTAATTGTATCACCTCGCAATTCAAGACGTGAAATTTATCGCATTATTGACAATGAGATCACCAACGCCAAAGCGAAAAAATCCGCCAAGTTAACCATCAAGGTAAACAACTTGGTGGATAAAGGCATCGTCAATCGCCTCTACGCAGCCAGCCAAGCAGGCGTGAAGATAAACATGATCATTCGCGGTATGTGCTCGCTCATTCCCGGTGTCAAGGGGTTGAGTGACAACATTTACATTATCAGTATTGTCGATCGCTTTCTTGAACACCCGCGCGTTGTCATCGCTCATAACAATGGTGACCCACAAGTGTACATCTCATCGGCCGACTGGATGACGCGCAACATTGATCATCGCATCGAAGTCGCCGCCCCAGTTCGCAGTGAACGACTGAAAAAACGCATCATCGATATTATCAATATCCACTTTACAGACACGATGAAAGCGCGTTTAATCGATCAATCCATGAGTAATCAATACGTACCACGTGGCAATAAAAAGAAAATACGCTCTCAAATCGCCATTTATGATTACCTCAAACACGTTGAAAAATCTAAATCTTAGGTAAGAAAACATGGTAGACACTGAACCTCGCAATATCGCCGCTATTGATCTCGGCTCAAATAGCTTCCATATGGTGGTGGCTAAAGTGGTTGGACAAACGTTGCAACTCGTCAGTCGGCACAAGCAAAGAGTGCGCTTGGCAACAGGGCTCAATGACGACAATCACTTGTCGGAAGAAGCCATGGAACGCGGTTTAGAGTGTCTTGCTATGTTTGCTGAACGCATTGGTGACTTCGACCCGCAAAATGTTCGTATCGCGGCCACCCACACGCTGCGACAAGCCACCAATGCCTCTGATTTTCTCACCCGAGCGTACGAAGTGTTGCCCTTCCCGATTGAAATTATCCCCGGCGAAGAAGAAGCGCGTTTGGTTTACCTAGGCGTGGCTCATACCCAAAGCGAGTCTGAGTCTAAGTTTGTCGTTGATATCGGCGGCGGCAGCACTGAGTTGATCATAGGTCAAGGCTTTGAGGCTGAGTTGGTCAACAGTAAACAAATGGGTTGTGTCAGTTTTACAGAGCGCTTCTTTGCCAATGGCAAACTCAACAAGAAAAACTTTTCACAGGCGATGCTCGCCACTCAACAGCGCCTTGAATCAATCGTCCCCATTTACAAGAAAAAAGGCTGGCAAATGGCGTTTGGTTCATCGGGGACCATCAAAGCCATCCGCGAAGTCGTGGTTGGCCAAGGTCACAGCGATGGCATCATTACGGCTGAGCGATTGGAGCAATTGATCGAGACTTTGTGCAAATTCAACACCATTGAAGACATCAAGCTCGAAGGATTAAGTGAAGAGCGCCAACCTGTGTTTGCCGCCGGTGTGGCGATCTTAAAAGCGGTGATCAGCTCACTAAAGATTGAACAATTGCACTTTTCTGATGGTGCGTTGCGCGAAGGGTTACTCTACGAAATGGAAGCGCGCTTTGCCCGCTCCGACATTCGGATGAGGACGACAGAAGCCTTGGCCATGAAACACTTTGTCGACCTTGAGCACGCGAAAAATGTCGCCTGTGTGGCCGATCATTTTTTACAACAAACCCTCGATAGCGTCGATAAGAAAAACAAAGACGAATTGGTCGCTTTGCTGCAATGGGCGGCGATGTTACATGAAGTGGGTTTGAGTATTCGCTTAAGAGGCCTACATCGCCACTCTGGGTATATTCTTGAAAATGCCAATTTACCCGGCTTTAATCAAGAGCAACAACTCCTACTCGCCACCTTAGCAAGGTTGCACCGCAAATCGATTAAGCTCAATCAAATACCGAGTTTATCCCTGTTTAAGAAAAAAGATGTCGTTCATTTAGTACGAATACTGCGCCTCGCCATTATTGTCAATGGCCAGCGCAATGACCTCACCTCACTGCCCGACCTCAGCCTGAATATACAGAAAAATGACGTGTGGTCGCTCTCGAGTTCACAGGAGAAGTGGCTCGATGACAATCGCCTTTTACAAGCCGACTTACTCGAAGAGCAGCAATATTGGCAAAACGTTGGTTGGACATTAAACATCGACGGTTTGTGTCATGAGGAAGACGGACTCTCTTGATACCACATCAGGCCCCCTCGTCAATGATGTTTCACCCGTGACGAGGGGGATTATCTTGGGTTATTCGAAAGCCAGGCCTTTGCGAACAACGAGTGTGTTAACCCCCGTCTTTCCATATGTTTCAAACAACCCGTTTTTCAAGCCAGACTTGTCACACTTTGTTCTAATAGCAAGCGACTTAAAGTCCGACTTTACGCAGTTCTTGCTCAGCCAGCCTGACGCTAATTGGAACATAACCTTCTTTGCTCACCACGGCTTGTCCTTCGGTCGAAAACACATAGCGAATAAACTGAGCCATGATCGTTGATAACGGTTTGTTGGGCGCTTTGTTGATGTACAAGTACAAGTAACGCGATAACGGATATAAGTCATTAACAATATTGTCGCGAGTTGGACTGATATAATGAATGCCATCTTGAGAAATCGGCAAAAAGCGCACCCCAGAAACTCGATAGCCCACGCCAGAATAGCCGATGCCGTCAATGGTGCTCGCCACCGATTGCACCACCGAAGCCGAACCGGGTTGTTCGTTGACATCTAAGCGAAAATCGCCGCCACACAAAGCATGCTCTTTGAAGTAACCATAGGTCCCTGAAGCAGAGTTACGCCCAAAACGTTGAATATTGCGCTCACTCCACTCGCCTGTCACCCCAAGTTGTGACCAACGCTCTATCGGTGCGACCCCTTTACAACGCAAAGTCGATGAAAATATGGCATCGACTTGGGTAAAGCTCAGGCCTTTGAGCAAATTATCTTGATTAACAAAAATACCAATCGCATCGATGGCCACTTTAAGCTCAGTCGGAGGATAGCCGTGTTCGCGAACAAAAGCTTGGATTTCTTTTTGCCTCATTGGTCGACTCATGGGCCCTAATTGCGCCGTTTGCTCAATTAAGGCCGGAGGCGCGGTTGAAGAGCCAGACGCTTGTACTTGAGCATCAATATTGGGATAGTAGCCTTGAAACGCGCGTAGCCAAGCCGATGTGAGGCCTGCCAAGGTATCGGAACCCACACTGAGCAATTCGCCAAACACGCCAGATTGTCGTTGGTAATGGTCGAGATGGGCTTGTTGTGCTGATAAAGGACAACCCCACCCCACAGCCAATACCAGCGCCAGTGCTGTTTTTTTCATCGCCGTCTTTTTCATACAACCAATCGACTCGGTAACGTAAAGCCAAATTGACTCCCTCGGCCAACTTCACTGCTGATTTCCAACTGACTGTCGTGGTGACTCAAGGCGTGTTTAACAATGGCTAGGCCCAAACCACTGCCACCGGTATCGCGTGAGCGCGCTTTATCAACGCGGTAAAAACGCTCGGTTAAGCGATGTAAATGCTGTGGCTCAATTCCAAGGCCGGTGTCCTTTACTTCCAATCGAGCACCTTGGGCAGTACGGTACCAACGCACATGAACGTGCGAGTGTTCTGGCGTGTATTTCACTGCATTGTAAACTAGGTTTGAAATGGCGCTGCGCAACTGATCTTCATCCCCGTACACGTGCAATTGCCGATCGATATCAAATTGAAATTGATGCTGCTGATCGCCGCTCAGGCTTTGCGCTTCTTTTTCCAACACCTCTAACATTGCCGGTACATTAACTTTGTCGTCTAAGTCGTGGATAGGCGCGGCTTCAATCTTTGATAACGTCAACAACTGGCTGACTAAGCCATTCATGCGATTGAGTTGCTCTGTCATGACGCCGTGGGCTTTGCTCCACATCGGCCCAACCACCATATCCGGATCCTCAGTCATCTCTAGGTAGCCTTGAAGTACCGTCATCGGGGTTCTGAGTTCGTGTGAAACATTGGCAAAGAAATTACGCCGCATACCCTCGAGTTGTTTTACCTGAGTGACATCGCGTACCACCATCAAATGCTCCCCTTCCATATAAGGGACAATCCGCAATTCAAGCGTGCGTTCGACATTCAGCGGGGAGCACATTTCCAAGGGTTCTTCAAAATTCCCTTTGGCCATAAATTTGATAAAATCTGGCGTGCGAATCAGGTTAGAAATCGGTTGGCCGCTATCTTCTGGCCACTTAAAACCTAATGTGTGCTGAGCGAGGCGGTTACACCAAACGATATTGCCTTCATCGCGAAATACCACAACCGCATCCGGTAGCGATTCTGCCCCGTTTCTAAAGCGGCGGATAAGCTTAGTCAGCTCTTTGCGTTTGCGTCGCTGACGCTGCTGAAAGCGATATAAACCATTAAAGAGCAATTCCCATTGACCACTCGCCGAGGGCGGCGATAAACGCTTATCATCCCATAGCCAAGTTGAGAGACGCATCAAGTTGTGCAGATGCCACATCAGTTGTAAAAAGGTCGCGATAAACAGCAGCCACGCCATGTGACCAAACAACAAGCCAATGATGACCCAAGGAATGTAAAAAAAAACCAGCCCAGAGGCCAGCTTTTTCCAAGTTAACAATTCAACCACAGTTTTTATTCACACCTCACGCTTTTGTCGAGAAGCGATAACCCGCACCGCGTACCGTTTGTATCAGCTTATCGTGCCCTTCGGTTTCTAACGCTTTACGCAAGCGACGAATGTGCACATCAACGGTGCGGTCTTCAACATAAACGTTGGTTCCCCAGACGTTGTTGAGCAGTTGCTCTCGGCTATAGACTCGCTCTTGATGGGTCATAAAAAAGTGCAGCATCTTAAATTCTGTTGGCCCCATATCTAACGCGGACTCGTTTGCGGTCACGCGGTGAGAAACGGGGTCGAGTTTGAGTCCTTGTACATCAATCACATCTTCCAATGCTGTCGGGGTAACACGGCGGATAACGGCTTTTAAACGGGCAACGAGCTCTTTCGGCGAGAAAGGTTTAGTAATGTAGTCATCAGCACCGACTTCTAAACCGCGCACTTTGTCTTCTTCTTCGCCGCGCGCCGTCAGCATCACAACGGGAATGTTGCGCGTTAATTCATCGCGTTTTAAGTGTTTGATAAAGTTTATGCCACTGCCGCCGGGTAACATCCAATCGAGCAGGACAAGATCGGGGAAAGGTTCTGCCAGTTTATTTACGGCGGTGTCGTAATCTTCCGCTTCAATCGCGATGTAACCTTTTTGCTCTAGAACAAAACACAACATTTCGCGAATTGGGGCTTCATCTTCTACAACCAGAATCCTTCTCGACATAAAAAATAACCTTTATTATTGATTGACGCAGAGTATTATCAGCAATCATTATGACAGTTTTGTGACCTCTGCAAAGAAATTTTCACATAAATTTCTTAATAGTATAAGTCAAATACCATGATCTTATCGGTCAATGTGAGAGATAATCACGTCGACCTTAAACGTATCACCCTAAATACCAATACAATGAATTTTGTGGTCATAGACCGCGCGGGAAAAAGCGGGACAGAAAAGCAAACACGGTCTTATAAAACAAACGCATCCTTGTTATTGTGCAAGTGATTGTCTCAATCTCGACATTGCGTTTTTACCCTGCAATTTCATGATATTGGTATCACAAACTTAGAGAGAAAACATGTGGTTTAAAAACGCTTTAGTCTACCAATTTAATCGCCCTGTTGAACTGTCTGCCGAGGCCTTAGAGCAGCAACTAACTGAATTTCGCTTTACGCCTTGTGCCAGTCAAGAAAAACAAAAATTCGGCTGGGTACCCGTACTTGGGCAAGAAAATGCCACAATGACACATACATCGGAAGACCGAATCTTAGTCTGCGCCAAAAAAGAAGAAAAGATGCTTCCCGCGTCCGTCATTAAAGAGACCTTAAGCGAAAAAATTCAGCACTTGGAAAGCGCCGAAAACCGCCCGCTGAAAAAACAAGAAAAAGAAACCTTAAAAGAAGAAATCATCATTGACCTCTTACCGCGCGCTTTTACTCGTAGCGCTCTGACTTATTTACTGATCATGCCGAGCGAAGGCCTAGTGATCGTCGATGCCACAAGCTACAAAAAAGCCGAAGACGTCATTGCTCTGCTGCGCAAAACCATGGGCAGCTTACCCGTTGTCCCCGCCTTACCTGAGACCGATATCGCGACCACCATGACGCAATGGGTAAAAGATGAAAGTACCCCACAAGGGTTTAACCTACTCGATGAAATTGAGCTAAAATCAGTCGGTGGTGACGGCGCGGTAGTGCGCTGTAAAAAACACGACATTTGTTGTGACGAAATCAAAAAGCACATCGAGACCAACAAGGTGGTGACTAAACTCGCCCTAAACTGGCACAATCAAATCGACTTCTTGCTCGCTGACGATGGCAGTGTCAAGCGCCTTGGCTTTAGCGATGATCTCAAAGAGGAAAATGATGACATTCCTCGCGAAGACAAAGCTGCCCGTTTTGACGCTGATTTTTCATTGTTATGTGGGGAGTTAAGCCTGTTTTTACCTGCCTTATATCAAGCGCTTGGCGGCTTACCTAACAAATATTAACCGATATTCTCTCGTGTAAACCCTTGGTGGAGTGCTTATACCTTCACCAAGTTAATCCCACAAAAAAACTAGGCATATTGCCGCTTTTCGCGTAAAATTTGCGCCCTTCATACCATGTGGTGGTATGACTCTGACTTGAAATCAGATCGAAAAGAGGCAAACAATGTCAAACACTCCTTTTGTCCCAGAATTGCTGTCACCGGCAGGCAGCTTGAAAAACATGCGCTATGCCTTTGCCTATGGCGCTGACGCCGTGTACGCAGGACAACCTCGCTACAGCTTGCGAGTAAGAAACAACGAATTTAATCATGAAAACCTAAAAATAGGTATTGATGAAGCTCACGCGCAAGGCAAGCGCTTTTATGTGGTGTGTAATATTCAACCGCATAACTCCAAACTCAAAACCTTTATTCGCGACTTAAAGCCAGTTGTCGATATGGGCCCTGATGCTCTAATTATGTCTGATCCTGGCCTCATCATGATGGTCAGAGAAGCGTTCCCCGATATGGCCATTCACCTTTCTGTTCAAGCCAATGCGGTCAACTGGGCCACAGTGAAGTTTTGGGCAGCCAACGGGGTCGAACGCGTGATAGTGTCTCGTGAATTATCACTCGAAGAAATTGAAGAAATCCGCCAGCACTGCCCTGAAACCGAACTCGAAGTTTTTGTACACGGTGCTCTGTGTATGGCCTACTCAGGTCGCTGTCTCCTCTCTGGTTACATGAACAAGCGCGATCCTAACCAAGGTACCTGCACTAATGCTTGTCGTTGGGAGTACAATGTCGAGCAAGCCAAGGAAGACGACAACGGTCAAATTGTTGAGAAGTTTGACCCCAAATCCGAGCAATCTATCGAGGTCAAAGATGTGACCCCAACACTGGGAATAGGCCAGCCTAGCGATGAAGTCGTCTTGCTTTCAGAAAGCCATAAACCCGATGAAAAGATGGCCGCTTTTGAAGATGAGCACGGCACTTATATCATGAACTCAAAAGATTTACGCGCCATACAACACGTTGAGCGTCTGACCCAAATGGGCGTACATTCACTCAAAATTGAAGGGCGTACAAAGTCCTTCTATTACTGTGCACGTACTGCGCAAGTGTATCGCAAGGCCATTGATGATGCCGTTGCGGGTAAACCCTTTGATACCCGTTTAATGACCACTCTTGAGAGCCTCGCACATCGCGGCTACACCGAGGGCTTCTTGCGTCGTCACACTCACGATAGCTACCAAAACTACGACTATGGTTATTCGGTTTCTGATAGCCAGCAATTTGTCGGGGAATTTACTGGCCAACGCCGAGGTGAACTGGCCGAAGTAGCAGTAAAAAACAAATTTATCACTGGTGATAGCCTCGAGTTGATGACCCCCAACGGTAATGTCGTGTTTACGCTTGAGCACATGGAAAACCGCAAGTCGGAAACTATCGAAGACGCGAAAGGCAGTGGTCACTTCGTTTTCATTCCCGTGCCAGAAGATGTGTCTCTTGAATACGCTTTACTGATGAGAAACTTAGCACCGGGTCTTAATACGCGTAACCCAGTGAGTCAGTAATATGGCGTTATTGATCACAGATAAGTGCATCAACTGCGATATGTGTGACCCAGAGTGTCCCAATGGCGCCATATCGATGGGCGATGAAATTTATCAAATTGATCCCGATCTTTGCACTGAGTGTAAAGGCCATTATGACAAACCGACTTGCCAATCGGTATGCCCGATCACCAACTGCATTACTCTCGACCCCAATCACAAGGAAACCGAAGAAGAGCTGTTGGAAAAGTTTGTTATCATCCAGGGACTCACATAAAAAAACGCGGTGTCATACCGCGTTTTTTATTTTTAAAGCCATTTTATGTCTAAAAGGCCAGGCTAATTATCGTGATGTGGAGATAGTTAACGTTTCGCGAGGTTTTTACTCGCCAAGTAATCTTTGATATAAGGGCGCGATTCGTGAGTCAACTTAGCCCCTATTTGTTCTGACCACTTTTCTTGTTTTGCATTCGAACTGCGCTTTTGATAATACTCGCCCAGTCGCTCATCATACTCATCGACCCAACGTTGGCGCTCCGACTGGTACTGATTTTCATGCAATATCGCTTGCGGTGATAAACGCGGTTTAATTTCAGGGTCCTGTGCAGGGTGGCCCAAACACATACCAAACAAAATCGCACTGTGTTGCGGCAAACCCAATAAGGTATCTACTTCTGCCGGTGCATTACGCAAACCGCCAATATAAACACCACCCAACCCCATCGACTCAGCCGCCAATAAACAATTTTGAGCCATAATACCGGCATCCACAGCGCCGATCAGTGTCAGCTCGGTAAAATCGAGTTGAGCTTGCGGGTTAATTTGCTGATGACGATGAAAGTCGATACAAAAAACCAAGAACTCCGCCGCTTGTTCAACATAAGGCTGCGGGCCCGCAAGCTCTGCCAATTTAGCGCGCTTAGCAGGTTCAGTGACCCGGATAATAGAAACCGCTTGTAGCAAGCTAGAGGTCGAAGCGGCAATGCCACAGTCAATAATAGACTGAAGTTGCTCTGACGAGATACCTTGTTCGGAAAACTGACGAATAGAACGGTGACCAAGAATGGTATTAATAACAGTGTTCATTGTGGCTCCTATTAGTAATGTTGGCCGTTATCATAATAACAAGCAGGTGTTAAAGCGTGAAATACCACCGCGATATCTTGCGTATCGGGTCTGAGATGTCGCACTTGCTCGGTGATTATTTTGGCAATCAAATCTTGTTTCTCTTGGCCGCGATCAAACCACAACACTTCAACAAATGGGTATGCCGAGGTGGGTAAACCCGAAAAATAAAAATCACTGGCCACTTTTTCAAAGGTAAAATCTTCATTCGGGCACGCCATCAAAGGCTGTAATGGCGCCAATAATGATTGAGAAAGCGATTGAACGTGTTGAGTTTCTAAAGCGCGAAAACGCAAATGAGGCATGAGATTATGTCCTTGTTTAAACAAGTTTTCAGCATATCACATGCGCGCAATTCAAGAAAATACCCACAAGAGATAGCAATGCCACCCTCTCTCAAAAGACCCTCGATATCTAGCCAGCATTCACTGACACAGAATTTATTCCCCCTCTGTCCTACACTATGCCACACTGATCTTATCTTGCCACCTGAGCGCAGCGTCCTTGAAGTGACACGATCTTGCAGCAAAGCGATCTTAATTCACGCGATGACCGGGGTCGGCAGCCGGGGTAAGTGCGCTATCACCGACACAGTGATGCGTTAGAGGCTCCGACCCCTGAATGTTATTTGACTCAACACAACAATAAAACATAAAGGGGTCAGAGCTTCTCTACCCAATACGAACGGATACGATCGAGTTTCTTCAAAGCTGATGCTCCCCGTACCAAGCACGCAGTAAGGTATTCAAAGATAACAGTATGAGACAGTCAAAGACAGTGAAACACAGTCTTAGCACATAGACTGTCATTGACTGTGTCACACTGATTTTACCTTGCCACTTGAGCAAAGCCTCCTTGAAGTGAAACGATCTTGCAGCGCAGCGATCTGTGCTTCACTGTGTTTCAAGAAATTGATGGGTTCCTGAGAAAAACGAGTGGGAAGAAATCACCCTGGGGTCGGATTCGCGGGATCGCAGCACTC
>JBFGYW010000037.1:0-22675 GCA_041587235.1 Vibrio sp. | reverse complement strand
CAAGGCAGATTTTGACGCCGTGGTCGCCATTCACCCCACCGGCTCTGAAGAGTTTGTGACCATGCGTTAATCGCTATCACAGAGTAACGCGCTGACAGTGCGCTTTACTCGACCCAACCGGCCGTGGCTGAGTCCTGATTGATCAAGGATGTCATCCACGGCCGTTTTTTATGGCAGCAGCACTTGATGACCTCACTTGGCTCATGACATCACTCGGCCGAAAAACCCAAATACTCTCATCACATTCACTACCGAAAATGGCACAACTGGCGCCAAAATACCGCTATAGTAGCGAATATCCACTAGAGTGAATGCCATCAGAGATTGCCGCCATGCTGCCAAACCTTAACCAAGCACAATGCCAACAAGCTCGCCTTGCTAGAGATCCCCGTTTCGATGGGCAGTTTTTTGTCGCAGTCAAAACCACCGGTATTTTTTGTCGGCCGATTTGCCCAGCCAACCTGCCCAAAGAAGACAATGTCGAATACTTTCAAGACAAAACCCAAGCCCTCAATGCCGGCTACCGGCCCTGCTTGCGTTGTCGGCCAGACTCGGCCCCAAGCTCATGGGCATGGAAAGGCACCGAAACCACCTTCCAACGCGCACTAGCCTGGCTCGATCAACACGGTTTACAAGACATGAAAGTCGGCCAACTGGCGGACAAGCTCGGCATCAGCGAACGCTACTTACGCCAGCTATTTCAACAATACCTCGGCTTATCGCCAAAACAATACGACAGCTACCAACGCCTTTTGTTTGCCAAGACCCTATTGCACAACAGCCAATTCTCAATTCAAGACATCGCTTACGCGGCCGGGTTTAACAGCACACGGCGCTTTTTTGATGCGTTTCAAAAACAATTAAAACTCACCCCAGGGCAAATTCGCCGCCAGCCGGTAGCCAACCCAGAACTCACCTTACAATTGCCGTTTCAAGGCCAGATCAATTGGCCACACCTGCTCGAATTTTATCGAACCCGGCAAATAGAAGGCATCGAAAGCGTCGATGAACACAGCTACCAGCGATACTTTACCTTTCAAGGCCACTTCGGTTGGCTACGCGTGTGCTATAACGGCGGGCAAGCCCTGACAGTAACGCTGCGCTTTGAGTCGCTGCAACACATGAAACCCCTGATTAAACACATCCGTCGCCTCTTTGATCTCGACGCCAATACCGACGTCATTGAAGCGCACCTAAGCGAGCAAGACCGTGATGTGGTCCACCTGAAGGGGCTGAGAATTCCTGGGGTCTGGGACACTTGGGAAGCGGGAGTGCGCGCGATTTTAGGCCAACAAGTGTCGGTGAAAGCCGCCATTGGCCAGCTCAACCTATTGGTCAACACCTTATGCGACCCTAGTCACGATGAAAAACAATTTCCCCGTCCACAGCAAGTCGCCAGCGCCGATCTTTCGTTTCTCAAAATGCCGCAAAGTCGCAAAGAAACCTTAGCGCGGTTTGCCAAGTACCTGTGCGACAACCCAGACAGCGCCCCAGAACAGTGGTTAGCGCTCAAAGGTATTGGACCTTGGACGGTCAACTACGCCAAGTTACGCGGGCTCTCGGCGACAGATTGCTTTTTACACACCGATTTGATCATCAAAAAACGCCTAGTGAACAAACCGCATCTCACCCCAGAAAGCCTTTCACCTTGGGGCAGTTACGCCACTTTTCATTTATGGAGCCACCCATGACACACTTTTACTATCACCAATTTGACAGCCCCCTAGGCAGGGTAACGATGCAAACCAGTCAGCAAGGCCTAACGGGTATCTGGTTTACCACTCACACCACGCAACCCGATGAGCTGGGCACCTGGGCTCAAGAGCACCCACTTTTACAAGAGGCACAGAGGCAACTGACCGAGTACTTTACTGGCCAGCGCCACCAATTCGACTTGCCGTTTGATTTGCATGGCACCGACTTTCAGCTCGCCGTGTGGCAAGGGTTGCAACGCATTCCTTACGGTCAATCGTGGAGCTACCAACAACTGGCCACGGCCATTGGTCGCCCAAAAGCAGTGCGTGCCGTCGGGGCTGCCAATGGTAAAAACCCCTTATCCATTGTGATCCCTTGCCATCGCGTCATCGGCACCACAGGCAAACTCACAGGGTACGCCGGCGGGTTAACTCGAAAAAAAGCCCTACTTGAATTAGAAGGTATTGCCTTTATCGAATCATAAAAATTAAGCCATGGATAACCACCCTCACCTTAAAGAAAAAAGGGGGAACAGTGACGCACAGTATTGCTCCGTCCTCCAGAATCTCGGCGGTGTGAATAACAACAAAAAATGACAACAAAAAAGCGCCGACAAATAAAAAATAAATATTTACAAACAAAACAATTAATATTAAAAATACAATAATTACAAACAATAAAACTGAATAAAAAGTCAGTAAAACAAATCAATTGTCAGTAAAAACAACCGGGGCTACGGCGGTGTATTATCACTTACTCGACCTTAGCCGTGCGCAGCAAAAAGCGCAGCTCGACGCATTAGCCAAGGACCAACCAGCACTCTATCATCAAGTCAAACAATGGCTCGATAGCGGTGAGAATGAAGCCTACACCGAACTCTTTGCGCATCATGCACAACACCTAGATCAGCCGTCTTTATCACTCACCGGTGTCAATATTGGCAGGTATTCCTTACAAGAAGAGATCGGCCGAGGTGGCATGGGCGTGGTGTATTGCGCCAAGCGCGCCGATGATACCTTCGAACAAGATCTCGCGATTAAATTCATTCAACCCTCGACCTCCTCGATCCTTGGCCAACAAACCCTGTTTCATGAAGCGCAAATTCTCGCTCACTTAAATCATCCCTATATTGCCAAAGTCTTTGATGGCGGCCTGTACCAAGACATGGTGTATATCGCGATGGAAAAAGTGGAAGGCCAAACATTAAGCCAGTATTTACAGTCAACACCCTTAGAACAGAAAGAAGCATTACGTTTGGTAGAAAAAGTGGCCCTTGCACTAGAGCACGCGCACCAAAAACACATTTTGCACGCCGATTTAAAACCTGACAATATTTTGATTGACCGCGATGGCAACCCAAAACTGATCGACTTTAACATTACTCAAAAAGTCCGTGATAAAGCCTCGCAAAGCCCTGATTTTATCGTGGCCTGTCACCGCGAATTTGCCAGTCCAGAGCAGTGCCAAGGCGATTACTTAACCGCGCAAAGCGACGTGTTCTCACTGGGAAAAATCATGGCGGTGATCTTTAAGACCTTATCGCGTACCCAACCTCGTTATACCATCAGCAAAGACCTGGCCTTGATCATAAACAAAGCCACACAACAGCAGAGTGAAGCGCGCTATCCATCCATGGCGGCATTGCGCCAAGACATCCAACACCTGCTCACCCGCCGGCCGATTTCACTGCGCAATCAACCCACTTATCGCTTAATCCTTTTGCTGCGCCGCCGCCCAGTCACGTGTGGTTTAGCCTTCGCTTTACTGCTTTCTGCCACCGTCTTTACCAACGCGATTATCAAGGCCAATGCGCAGTTAAAACAGGAGAAAGTCATCGCCGAAGACATGATGTTTGAAGTCACCAGCTTGCTGTACCACAGTAAAAATATCGACGAACGCTCTTTTGAATCGATGTTAGATGTCACCCGACGGCGTATTTTGGCCAGCCCAGACTTACCTGACGAACTCAAACAAAAAATGCTGTTTGCCATGATGACCCCGATCCCCAAAAAACACTATTTCGGCTCTTCTTCACAAGGTTCTCAAGATTGATGCACTACACACTCATATTATTCGCCTTACTCGCTCTACTGCCTAACGCGGTGTCGGCGAATAAGGCCACGCCACAAGTCGGCTATTTTATTGATGCGCCGGTAACCGGGCTTTACTACTACACCTCTTCGGGGCTCTCTGGCGTGACCGATAAGGGCGGCTTTTCCTATCGAGAAGGGGATACGGTCGATTTTTTCTTGGGCAACCGCCAAGAGGGAATCCTTTTGGCCAGCACCTCGGCCAAACCAGTGATCACCCCCCTCCAAATCAGCACGCAAACCACCCGTAGCGTTAACCTTACGCGCTTGTTGATGTCATTAGATAACCAGCCACAAAATAGTGATCACATCGTTATCGACACATCAACAAGTGTACTCGAGCCTTGGCTAGATAAATTGCGCAACGTGGACTTTAGCTACTTAGACCAAGCCTTGTTACCTCTGGCCAAAGAGCTGGTTTCCGGACAAGAAGCGCTCGCACACTTAGTCAACAGTCAGCAGTACATTCAAGAGCGCTTTACCTCCCCCAAGGTTATCTTCGAGCCGTTTGATCAGCCAATGACCGAGGTGATGATTCGTCAAAAAGACATCGAAGGTAACATTTGCACCTTTAATTTGGATTTTCGCCATCGCCGCCCCTTTTCCCCGCCGATCGCAGTGCAAGAGTTCACCGTCCGTTCGGATCGCGTCACGGTGAAGTCATCAACCGGGGATCGCTTTAGCCATTGTCACCTACAACCTCAACCCGCCACAACCCAACATATTGATGTGAATGAACTAAAGGGCGTCCCTGGTGTGATTGGCTGTGCACTACAAGGGTGTACCCACAATGACTTGAATGGCTTTTCGATTGAAGATCGCCAAGACGATGACGACTGGAACTATCGTACCTTTGCCATGAGCTTTGATCCACAAACCCAAATAACGATGCAAAAAATTCAAGGCCTGGGCGCCCATCCCAAGCTCACTCACGACAATCAAGAACAGATGATTCGCTTTGTGTACCCAACGGACAAAGCGCAACGCATTGGCTATCAAGGCATTTGGCGTGAAAACCACTACGCCAATCACCAGAACAGCGAGCGCTGCCTGCACATCACCGACACGCGAGTATTTAGCTCAGAGACACCGCCGCAACAGGGCCGTTGCAGTACCCAAACCGCTCATTATTCCCACGACGTGACCCATGAATTTAAAGATATGTGGTGGCTAGACAACCGCGATGATGACGCCTGGCCTTTACTGGCGCAAATGAATACCCAGGTGCGTTGGCGCACGCCCGACCGAGTTGACCACTTTACCCGCTGGGAGTATTTGCCCAACGGCCCCTTGTGGCAGAAAGGCATTTTGTATCGCTACCAAATGCGTTTACAACATCAAGCCAAAGGCCATCCACAATTGGACACCTTGGCCATCTCGCAATTGGTTAAGCTCACTGAGCAATGATTTTCTTAACGCGGTTGTCGAGGAGTTTGACATCACCCGATGACCTGTCAATTGGTTAAATTGACATTCGATAACACGGAAAAATGGATTGAATTTGGAGCCTATCATGGAGCAAGAGAAACACTGTGCCCTCACCGAGATCATGGTTAAATGGCAACATGGTGACAAACAAGCAGAAAGCGAACTGTACCAATTCACTTATCTAAAATTGCGTGAACTGGCACAAAATGCCCGTCAAAAAAGCGGGCAAAAGTTTGGTTTTAGCAATCAAGTGTTAAGCGACGGCATCAACAATACCACGGCCCTTATTCACGATGCTTACCTACGCATGTCGACGATGGATCGCCACAGCATCGCCAGCACTCGTGAATTTTTATTGATGGCGGCCAAAGTCATGCAACAGATATTAATCGATCACGCGAGAAGTGCCCAAGCGCAAAAACGCCAACACAATACGCCGAGCTACGATCTGTACGACAACAAGATCGATACGTTACTCAGTGTCAATCAAGTGCTTGAACACTTTAGCGATCATTACCCCCGTCAATCCGACGCCTTTAAATTAAAATATTTAATCGGCATGAAAAATCAAGAAATCAGCCAGCTACTCGAATGCAGTTGCAGTTTAATCGAAAAAGATCTCAAATTTTCGCGCTCTTGGTTAGCCAGTAAGGTCGCCAATTAATGTCGCCGAAACACACGGTGCTCTTGGTTTTGGTTGGCCTCTCTGCGTTGCTTTTTTGGCCGCGCAGTGAAAGCACAACCACTGCTTCAGAAGCGAAGTCCGGTACTCAGCCTGTCTCCGAGTCTGTGCTCGCCAACAGGCCATGGCGTCACCGAGAGCCCGCCACTCATATTATTCACGCCCGAGTCGGCGATGCAGTCAAAGGCGGGATCAAAACCAGCCCAAGTGAGACCTCATTTACCATTGAGCCCCAAAGTGACCAAGAGGCACAAGCGATCAGCACCAGCAACGAAGCTCTAAGTGCGAACATTGTGTTCACCTCTGCCCCTGAAGCAGCAACAGCCACACCGGGCAACCACAAGCCCGTGGTCAACCCGGTGGTCTACGCACAACTGAAAAAACAGATAGCTCAATGGGACATCGTCCCAGGCAACCGATTTAGCTATCGCCTCGATACCACAGGGTTATTTGAAGACCCAGAGGGGGATTTTTTAACCTTCAGAAGCCAAACCGACCACGCCGGGGTTCGTCTGTATCAATCTGGTAGCTGGCGAATACAAGGCGCCATCAGCGCAACGCAAGCACCGGTAAGCGCAGCGCTAAGCTTTGCCGCCCGCGACAATTATCACGGCGTAGAAGAGGAGGCCTGGGTCGAGGTGTCTTTTTCACTGCCGATTTCCGATGACGACAGCGAGCGAGCACACCCTTTGATCGACGACGTGCTCTATCGACTCAACAGCAGTGAAACATTTAACAATCAGCTTTATGAATACCAAGTGGTGTATTGCGAGAGCTTTCTCTTGACCAATAATGTGGTGTATTACGCGCAAAGCGAGTCGCAAAGTACTTGCCCTAGTCGCGATCAATTAGCCCCGATAGGCAGTTATCAACGCATCAGCGCCACCGTCAGTGACACCGACGACCTAGAGCTC
Organism: Vibrio sp.; assembly: GCA_041587235.1. Taxonomy (GTDB): domain Bacteria; phylum Pseudomonadota; class Gammaproteobacteria; order Enterobacterales; family Vibrionaceae; genus Vibrio. Next base: position 15,866 of record JBFGYW010000037.1, on the reverse strand, counting down.
TCACTGCAAAGCGATCGGCTTGCCTCCCAGCGCTGGCAGGTAAAATGGCAATACACAGCCGACGCCAATGGCGGCGAAAGCGTACTCACCTCAACCTATGATGGCACGAACTATCACAGTTACAGTTTTATCAAAGATCAAAGCGCCATGGAACAGCGTTTAACGGTCTCCACCGGCTTATCGACAGACATTACCGCTTTTCCCTATCCCTTACTTGACGAAAATGGCGATTACTTTATTTCCAGCTCGGGCAACTACATTGCCGAGGAGCGGCTGTGGGGCAACACTTCTGTGGACTCTTTGTACACCATGGACTCAGACATGAACATTCAATCTGCCGAGCGCAGCCTCTATTGCGAGCAATACCTGCCGTATTTTGAAAGCTCAGAGGTCGGGGGAGTCGGCGAATACGGCACCATTATTTCTTCCTCAGCAACCAGTAATTCGGCAATAGAGTGCAATGAGTCTTGGCATCCTTATTGGAACCAGTATTTCATTTTTCTCGATCTCGACTTCGATGACTACGCCGAGTTTATCGATGGCAATCGCTACAGTTATGTACTGCAACCCAAAGTGCAATACCGCGATCGCTTAGAGGCTTTTCGCATCAACCTTATCTACCACAAACCTGAGGACAGTGCTTATTAGCGTTTAACGAATTATCCAAAAAGAAAAAAAGAAAAAAAGAAAAAATTTTACGGACTTTTTTACAAACTTCGTATCTAGCGCCAAAGCCATCAGTTGGTTATAACCAATGAATCGACGCGACGTCATCATAAAAAATCATCGTCACTCACAACGTTATTGGCTAGATACAAAAAATAGAATTTATAGCAAGGAACAAAAACATCATGAAAAAAGCGCTTATTGCAACGTCAGTCGCTATTGCTCTTTCCGGCTGTGGTGGCGGAGGCAGCAGTGACTCAGGCTCCTCATCGACCAGTACGTTTACCGCCATTGACGGCTACCTAAAAAATGCCGTGGTCTTTATCGATACGGATAAAGATGGCGTATGGGACAGCACCAGCGATACCTTTCTCGGCTTAACCGATGAATCCGGTACGATTTCCACCTCACAAAGCTTGTCAGCAGACGACTTGGTCGCGGTGCAAACCCTGATCCCCGGTGGTGACAATCAAGCCGCCCTACTGACCCTCAACCCAGATCAATACGCTGGCTTATACACGGTTGATATGGACAACCCCGGCCAAGCCATGGCCTACGAAGTGGTATTTCGCGCGCCGACGAGTTCCTCCGTCATTACGCCGATCACCAGTCTCGTCGCAGATAAAATGGCAGCAGGCAGTACCGAAGAAGACGCGGTTAACGAGGTCAAGGACCTATTGGATCTGGCCGAAGACAGCAACGCCGTATACAGCGACTACATCAACGACAGCTCATCGAGTAATGTCTTACACAAATTGGCCCAGTCTCTGACCATCGCACAGGCGAATGATGTCTCAACCAGTGACAGCACCGTTGAAACGCTCGTTACCCAAATTGGTACACTCAGTGATGAAGATCTCGACAATGAGAACTACCAAATTGTGCTGAGCTCAGATGGCGATGAACAGCAAGTCAGCACCTCGACCAACACAAAACTGACGGTTGATAGCGACATCATCGACATTATCCAAGCGGGGCTAGACAGCTTAACGCTCAGCGTCAATGGTACCTTAGACGCTGAGTTTGATCTTAGCGACCTAATGAGCGACACCGATCAGCAAAGCATCACGCTTAGCCTGTCTGATGCCACGATCTCAACCCTCAGCAGCCATGGAATTAACTACACCCTCACCGACCAAGTGCTCACCCTGACCAGCGACGCCCTACAAACCGCCGCGAACGACATCCAAATTGTGATTCAAGCGGGCGATTACAACAGCCTTGGCACCGACATGGGCACCGTTTCCACTGCCGTGACGTTTGATATCGCGTCGGCCAACGTCGCGCCCACGGTGGATTCAGACAGCGAAATCAATATTGCCGAGACCATCGCCAATTGGTCTTTACAAGCCGGGGTTGAAAGCACCAACAGCGTGGATATTTCAAGCTTGTTTGTTGATGAGGACACCCTAACTTACAGTGCTAACACCACAGACAGTGGGCTTGTTGCCAGTATTAGCCAGGGGCTATTAACCGTATCCGGCACGCCGACCCGCGCAGGCAATCTCACCATTAGCCTCTTCGCTGAAGATGGCGTCAATGCAGAAACCAGCGCCACCTTTACTGCGACGGTTAGCACTGGCAACACCGACACTACCGATGACAGCGAAGATGAGAGCAGCGATGATCAAAGTGTGTCACTGGCCTTCACTTCGGCGATGTTCAATGGCCAAACCTGGAAAATGGGCACTTTTAACGCCGGTGACAACGAGCTTGCCTACGTGCGTTTTAGCACTCTAGCCTCGGGCGACGTTGAGTTTTGCGTCACATCAGAAAACAAAATCAGTGACAGCGACAGCAGCGTCTCTTGGCAAGCGCAGCTCGAAAGTGCCGACAGCCGAGATGTCTCATTTGACGACGCTTACTGTGTCGATGGCACCCTTACCGAACAGGGCACCCTTGTTCAGGACGACGGTACCACCTTCACTGTCGCCTACCTCAATCAAGATGGTAACGACTATCAACTGATCGTCATGGCCGATGATGAAATGTTGTGGTTAGATTCTAGCGAGGCCGCCTTTGAGCAATTCTTAAACATCAGTCATAGCGATGGTGAGTTTGAATATACCTTGGCCGATGACCGCACCGATCGCGATGAGCTTGAGCCCCTGCTCGATACGGTTCAATTTAACCTCACTTCGGGCGAGTCTACTTCAGGGACCTATCGGATCAACGCCTATGGCTATGACGTCACCGTCGATGGGTTCCAAGGCAGTTGGTCTCAAGAAAGCAATACCGTCCTAAACTTGGTCGAACCGTTCGATGGCTCTTATGCTCGCAATAACTACCGCGTCCGCGATTTTGGTGACATCTCGATTTACATTACCGATAAATACGCCGATGGCGAAAATGGCTACTTCCAGATAAAATCGGATAATGCAGAGACACTAATCAGCCTGTATCGCGCTTGGGTCGCCGGCAACAGTCCTGCCAATCAAACCATGGATGACCTGGTTGACCAAACCTTGTACTCGATTGTCGCTTCAGAAGACGATGACAACATCAGTGACAACTTTTGCCATGCCCTGCGCTTTAACAGCGACGGCACGTGGGATTACGCCGAAGGCACCAGCACGACTGAATGCAATGCCGAACTGGTCGAAATGGGTACGTACCATCTTGCTGATGACGTCATCACGGCCGAATTTACTGAGACCGATGAAGATGGCACAGAGTTTAGCCGTGATATGACCTTAACCGCCAAAGCCAGTACCGACGATGGCAGCCAGTATGTGCTTAGCTCGGTGATCGTCAATGAAGGTTTAGAGACTTTTACCGTCTTTACGTCACAAACCGATGCGCAAGCGCGACTGAATGTGCAATCTGACGGTGAGGCTAGCGAGCGTCAATTTACCCAGTTGCTCAACCTCAATGGCGATGATGACTATCGCGAGGTCCTCGTCACAGTCGCCCTCAGAGCCTCAAGCGAAGACTCCGGTCTATACGATGCCGATGTGTTCTTCGACAGCCTTGACGGCAGTGACATCACCTGTGAAATGGTCACCGAACACTTTGATACCCTCACCTTGGTCGGTACTGGCAGCGTAATTTACCCAGACGCTTGTTTCGACAATGAAGAAAATAACGTTTCTTACGCCACCTGGGATCTCGATATTTACACTAACCTCAGTGTCGATACCGTGTATAGCTTAAGCGCCCAATCAAGCAATGGTTACACCCCTGATGTCAACCTGTCCGTCACCTGGACCGGTACCAGTAATAACGAATAATCCTTGCCTATTCGCTATCTTAAGCTCCGCACTCGCGGAGCTTTTTTATTTTACTTGCTGTTCATTATTTCACCTTGATGACCCGTGCCCCTTGATGAATAATGACTTAACCCAATGTTAACCTATTGCCGCCTTATACTAGGTTATCCTTTGAGGGAAATGTCCATACTGTTAATTAGGACAAATGGACCTGAATTCGCGCACATTCCACGATTTTGTTGAGGAGTAAATCAAGATGGCAAAAGGTTCCACCTTTTTTCGCTACAGTCTCATTGCTATTGGTTTAACTGCGGTACTTACCGGTTGCCAACCAGAGGCATCCGACCAAGCAGCAAACAGTACCCAACAGCAACCCGCAACCCCTGTTGATGTCATTCAAGTGACCCAAGGTCCTCTGACAATTACCAGTAGTTTACCCGGTAGAACCAGTGCTTTTAGAACGGCTGAAATAAGACCACAAGTACAAGGCATTATCCTCAAACGTGCTTTTGTTGAGGGCAGTATGGTTGAGAAAGGTGATTTGCTTTACCAACTAGATGATGCAACTTACAAAGCAACCCTCGCCAATGCAAAAGCGACTCTTGCAGAAGCCCAAGCTAATCTGACCAGTGCAGAATACGATGCCAAACGCTACGCGAGATTGGTCAAAACCAATGCCGTCAGTCAACAAGACAATGACGAAGCACAAGCCACTTATAAGGCGGCTTTGGCTACCGTTGAAGCCGCAAAAGCAGAAGTCAACAGTGCTCAAATCAACCTTGGTTATACTCGTATCACTGCCCCTATTTCTGGCCGTATCGGACGTTCCAGTTACACTGAAGGTGCTTTAGTAACCGCAAGTCAGACTGATAGTCTCGCGACCATTTACCAACTCGATCCTTTGTATATCGACCTCTCTCAACCGAGTAACCAACTACTTAAGTTGCGCCAAGCCGCCAAAGGAGAGCAACAAGAAGTTTCCGGTATTAAAGTTTTCCTTGATGACGGTACACCCATAGAACAAACAGCCACCCTACAATTTTCTGAAGTCAATGTGAACGAGACCACTGGTACGGTTAATGTTCGAGCCATTTTACCCAACTCAAACAACACTATGTTACCTGGGTTATTCGTTCGAGCTTTGGTACCAACCGAAAAACGCGAAAACGCCATCACCGTACCGATGAAAGCCGTCAGCCGCGACAGTCGCGGTCAAGCTCATGTCTTTGTGGTTAATGACGAGAATAAAGTGGAAGACCGAACCATCGAAGCGAATATTAATGTCGGAACCAATTGGGTGGTTGATTCAGGATTGAAAGCGGGAGAACAAGTCGTCGTTAACGGCTTACAAAAAATTACCGCTGGTGCTAGCGTTGCGCCAAACCTCGTCGAAGATTCAGCTAAGGAAGACTAAGTTATGTCTCGATTCTTTATCAATCGCCCAGTATTTGCTTGGGTGATTGCTATTATCATCATGTTGGCAGGGGTACTGTCAATCATGAACTTACCAATATCACAATATCCTAATATTGCACCACCAACGGTGTCAGTTTCTGGTACTTATTCCGGTGCCTCAGCGCAAACGATTGAAAACAGTGTTACTCAGACCATTGAGCAAAACATGACAGGGGTAGATAACCTCTTATATATGTCGTCAACCAGCTCGTCTTCTGGCTCTTTCCAAGTTACCCTAACGTTTGCCACTGGTACAGACTCTGATGTTGCCCAAATCCAGGTGCAAAACAAGTTATCTTTAGCAGAATCAAGTCTACCCGATACCGTAGTTAACTCTGGTATTACCGTGGCCAAAACCTCCAGTGACTTTTTAATGGTGGTGGGCTTTGTATCCGATGATAACAGTATGGATAACATTGCGATTTCTGACTACATGAGCTCTCATATCAAAGATCCTCTTAGTCGGGTTCCTGGTGTTGGTGATGTAACGGTGTTCGGTTCAGAGCATGCCATGCGTATTTGGCTTGATCCCCATAAGTTAAACAAATACGGCTTAACACCTTCTGATGTTACCACCGCTATCAGTAATCAAAACACGCAAGTTTCTGTTGGACAACTCGGTGCTGCACCAGCGGTAGAAGGTCAACAGCTCAATGCCACTATAATGGCACAAAGCCGCTTAACGACAGTCGATGAATTCAAGAACATCTTACTCACTGTGACCACTGACGGCGCTCAAATTCGCCTAGAAGACGTCGCTCGTGTCGAGTTAGGTGCAGAAAGCTATACGGCGGCCTCATTTTATAATGGCGGCTATGCGTCAGGTATTGCTGTAAAATTGGCAACCGGGGCTAATGCTTTAGATACCGCCAACGCTGTACGTGCCAAGATTGATAGTATTAAGGCCGATTTGCCTGATGGTCTTTCCGTCGTTTATCCTTACGATACAACGCCCTTTGTCAAAATCTCAATTGAAGAAGTCGTTCACACTCTACTAGAAGCGATAGTATTAGTCTTCTGTGTGATGTTCTTATTCTTACAGAATTTCCGCGCCACCATTATCCCCACCATTGCGGTTCCTGTGGTCCTTTTAGGTACCTTCGCGATCATGGAAGCCTTTGGTTACTCCATTAATACTTTGACAATGTTTGGCTTAGTGCTTGCCATCGGCCTATTGGTTGATGACGCTATTGTCGTGGTCGAAAACGTCGAACGCGTTATGGCTGAAGAAGGCTTAGGGCCAAAAGAAGCCACCCGCAAGTCAATGGGACAAATCACCGGTGCCTTGGTCGGTATTGCCTTAGTACTGAGTGCGGTGTTTGTTCCGATGGCCTTCTTTGGTGGTTCAGCGGGCGAAATTTATCGTCAGTTCTCTGTCACCATTGTTTCATCGATGGCGTTGTCTGTTTTAGTGGCCTTAATTTTAACACCAGCTTTATGTGCCACTATTCTCAAACCACACAAGCCTGGAGGCGGACACATTAAACGCGGCCCTATTGCTTGGTTTAATAACGGATTTGAGAAGGCGACCAACGCCTATAGTCGTACCGTCTCTAAAGGTGTCACTCGGGCATTGCGCTACGTGGTGATCTATGCAGTACTACTTGCCGGCTTAGCACACCTTTGGAATAAAATCCCCACCGGTTTCTTACCAGAGGAAGACCAAGGCGTCTTCCTATCGATTGTGCAATTGCCTTCTGGATCGACTCGCCAAGAAACGGTCAAGATACTTGATAAAGTAAAAGATCACTTTGTTAATGACGAGAAAGATTCTGTTGCTTCCGTGTTTACCGTAGCAGGCTTTAGTTTTGCAGGTGAAGGCCAAAATATGGGTATGGCATTCGTTCGTTTAAAAGATTGGAGCGAGCGTACTGACCCCTCTCTTTCCGCTAATGCTATCATAGGACGTTCTTATCCTGCCTTTGCTAAAATCAAAGGTGCGCAAATCTTTAGCTTCAACTTGCCAGCAATTCGAGGTTTAGGGACAGCGAGTGGTTTTGAGGGGTATTTAGTCGATACCAATAACGCCGGTCACGAAGCCCTGATCAACGCCCGTAATCAATTGCTTGGTATGGCGGCACAAAACCCAATTCTGACGGGTGTGCGCCCAAATGGTATGGAAGATACGCCGCAATTCCATATCGATATTAACTACGAAAAAGCCATGTCGATGGGGTTATCGGTTTCTGATATCAATGACACTTTATCGACCGCACTTGGCTCGAGCTACGTCAATGACTTTATCGATGATGGCCGAGTGAAAACCGTGTACGTTCAAGCGGATGCGCCTTATCGTATGAACCCTGATGATCTATCGCTGTGGAACGTTCGAAACGATGATGGCGAAATGGTCCCGTTTGATGCCTTTGCAACAACGAGTTGGACCTTTGGTTCTCCGCGTCTTGAGCGTTATAACGGCAATTCTGCAGTCAATATTCAAGGCTCAGCAAGCGGTAATTACAGTACGGGTGATGCCATGGCTGAAATGCAGAAGCTGGTTGAAAAATTACCCAATGGCTTTGAAATACAGTGGACAGGGACATCGTATCAAGAAATTCAATCTGGCTCACAGTCGACGCTTTTATATGGCTTGTCATTGCTGATCGTTTTCTTGTGTTTGGCCGCCTTGTACGAAAGTTGGAGTGTGCCATTTGCGGTTATCCTGATTGTGCCTTTGGGTATTTTTGGTGCGATTGTCGCCGCAACTATAAAGTCGCTTTCTAACGATATCTACTTCCAAGTCGGTCTATTGACTACGATTGGTTTATCGGCCAAAAACGCTATCTTGATTGTAGAATTCGCCAAAGCCATGTATGACGATGGTATGGATTTGGTAAAAGCCACCGTAGAAGCCTGTCGTATGCGTCTGCGCCCTATCATCATGACATCGATGGCATTCATCCTCGGCGTTCTGCCACTGGCATTGAGCTCTGGGGCTGGCGCAGTAAGCCGGAACGCCATTGGTTGGGGTGTGCTAGGTGGTATGATTGCTGCCACTGTGTTAGCGATCTTCTTTGTCCCTGTCTTCTATGTCATGGTCATGAAGCTGTTCAAAGTCAAACGAGCGGACACCAGTGCAGAACCTGTGTCAACCGAGATTGAGAACAAGCCTGCTGAGATAGAGAATAAATAGCTCACGGCTCGCTTGGAGAACACACTCCAAGCGAGTCCTTAACTCAGTAAAAGATAGCAACCAATCAAAAGCCCAAACCCTCACATGAGGATTTGGGCTTTTTCTTTCATCGTCTCTCGCATTCGTTTACGCTTTTGCGGTGCACATAACATTCAACATAGAACTGCCTTTAAGTTCAGTCACTCGACCATCGGCAAACAAGCCTTTGCGCGCCACTCCCCAATAGGGCAACTGCAGCGGCCACTGCTTGCGCTCCATTTCTTGGCTACTGAGCAAGGTTTTAAACTCTTCACCAGTCACCAAACGCATTTTCATTTGTTGGCAGACCACTTCGGCTTCTTGAAAATCAAGGCGATTCCAAGGCTGGCCATACTCCATATAGAATTCGTGGCGATTGTCTTTGAGATAAGGTACAACAAACTCACGGCCTGCCAAGGTCAACGCCCGCTTTTTAATGATTTGACCACCAGACTGGGGGGCTTTTTTCACCGGCGCAGTAGACTGGGTGACCACATTGCGGACAACAGGTTCTGGGTTAGAAGACGCTCTTGGCGCCGTGGTTTGATCCGACTCGCCAATCGTCACCACCCGAATAAAGGCTTGGCGATAATCCGCCAATGTTTTCACGCGCTTAAGATCTTGGCTGACATTGGTGAAATTGGAATAAGGCCCAATCAAGCAACGATATTGACGGCCTTCGGGCTTGAGTAAAACATGGGCGCGAATCTTTTTCTGAATTGGTTGTGCTTGTTGCGCAGTCAATGGCTTGGCCAGTAAACCACACTGAATCCAAAAGTTTTGTTTTTTATCCGACGGCGACTTTTTGCCCCACAAGCCTTTGCCAATCGGGCAATTCGACTCTAACAGTGGCAACGCATTGGCACGACTTTGCCGCGCATCACACAAAAAATTGTCACTCTCAGCCATCACTGGGGCAACAAAAGAAAAAGGCAACGCCAAAACACTCATTTGCAGGCCAATTAAAGGCCAAGCCTTGCCTTTAGATGCCTTGTTAATCTCCATAAGCACGTCTCATCATCGTATAAAGTGATTGTCTTCGTCGATACACCAAGGCATCAGACACAACTCATACCAAACGCATTCAGTATGGGGCTCAAACTGATACCGGAACAGCTTGAGTTAGACTGTTATAAACATAGACTACCGATTTCATTAAGCAAAAAAAGAGCCGCTTTGTTAAGCAGCTCTTAGTTTAAAGAGATTTTTAAAGGCAAATCAATCCAGTGGATCGCACATTTGCATTAACCTTTATAAATTTTCGGGTTAAAGACATCGCGCAGCCAGTCGCCCAGCAAGTTGATCACCAGCACCAAGGTTACTAGTACTAGCCCAGGAAACGCGGTAATCCACCAAGAGCCCGAGAAGATATAATTAAACCCGATACTGATCAATGAGCCCAATGACGGCTGATCCACCGGTAAGCCAAGTCCTAAGAAAGACAGCGCCGCTTCCGACATAATGGCATTGGCCACTTGCACGGTTGAAATCACCAAAATGGGCGACAAACAGTTTGGCAAAATGTGGCGAAACATAATGCGCGGTGCTTTGAGGCCCATCACACGGGACGCTTCGACGTACTCTTTTTCTTTTTCAGCCAAAACAGAGGCTCGAACCGTACGTGCGTATTGTGGCCACTCAGCAATACCGATGATCACCACCAGCATCAGCACCGCATACTGGCTATAAAAGTCGCTGCCAAAGCTGGCTTTGAAAATCGCCGAGACGATAATCGCCACCATCATGGTTGAAAAAGACAATTGAATATCCGCACAACGCATCAAAAAGCTATCAATACGACCGCCAAAGTAGCCCGCACATAAGCCGACGACAATACCGAGTACCAGTTGCAAACCAACAGCTAAAAAGCCAATGGTGAGTGATAGGCGAGCACCGTAGAGAATGGTCGATAAAATATCGCGGCCTTGGTCATCCGTCCCCAACAAGAACTGGCTTTCACCACCGTCCATCCACGCTGGAGTCAGCTCTGAATTCATGATATCAATGCTGGCCAAATCATACGGGTTGCTCGGCGCGATCACCGGGGCGGCAAATGCCACCAGCAACATGAAGACAAAAATAACGAAACTGGTCATCGCGACCTTGTCTTTTAAAAAGTAGTACACGATGTCCGATTGACGAAAACGCTGCCAACGAGAGGCTTGAGAATGAGACGTCGTCATGGTTATGCTCCTTTACCGGTCAAGTTAACCGTTGGGTTAATCAGGCCGTACAACAAATCAACCACCGTGTTGGTCACGACAAAGATCAAGCCAACAAAAATGACATAAGCGGTAATTAACGGTGTATCAACGCGGTTTATTGCTTCGAGGAATAAAAAGCCCATCCCCGGCCACTGGAACACGGTTTCGGTCAAAATCGTGTAGGCGACCATGGTGCCAATTTGTACTCCCCCTACGGTCAATACCGGTAGCATGGTGTTTTTTAGCGCGTGTTGGTAATAAATTTTATTCAGGGCTAAGCCTTTCGCTTTGGCAAACTTAATGTACTCTGAGCCCAATACTTCGAGCATTTCCGAACGCACCAAGCGAATGAAAAGCGGCAACATAATCGAAGCCAATGAAATACAAGGCAAAATGAGATGCAACAAGCCATCGATCGTAAACAAGCCTGAGTCCCACCCCAAGATATCGGACGTCTCACCTCGTCCATAGGAAGGCAACCACCCCAAAGAAATTGAAAAGACGTACATCAACAAAATGGCGGTCAAGAAAACGGGGATAGAAATGCCGACACTACTAAAGGCCATGATGACTTTGGTCCACCAACTTTTAGGGTGAATGGCCGAATACACGCCTAGGGGAATCGACAGAGCGATAATTAACAGGGTCGCACCAAACACCAGCTCCAGTGTCGCGACCATTTTATCGAGAATCACATCGAGTGCTGGGCGCTTAAAGAAATAAGAGGTACCTAAATCCCCTTGCACCGCGGCAGTAATAAAACGTTGGTACTTAACCACAAAGGGATCGTTAAGCCCGAGTTCGTCTCTCAATGCTTGCCGCTCAGCATCGGAAACCGATTGGCCAACCAGTTCGCGTAACGGGTCACCTAAATTATCTTGAATGGCAAACGCCACCAGACTGATCACAAACATCACTATCAGTGCCTGAAATAGGCGTTGAATCAGAAATGAAAACATTTCCTGCCCCTTCCTTTCCTTGAATTGTCTGCCAAAGCAGATTGGGTATGTCAGCAAGTGAAATAAGCGCATCACAGGCTGACACTGTAATGCGCTTTAATCGAACGATAGATTGTTATTCGGTAACGACAAGATCGCCCAAGTAAGGGAAGTTCATTGGGTTAACAATCGGCTTGATGTCGACGTTAGACTTCGCACCCCAAGCTAGGTTTTGCCAATGCAGCGGAACAAAGGCCGCGTCGTTGTACAACGTAGTTTCGACTTTTTGCAGTAACACAGCGCGTTTTGCAGGATCGGTTTCCACGTTGGCATCCATCACTAACTTGTCAACTTCAGGATTCGAGTAGTGACCACAGTTGTATTGACCTTGACCAGTTTCTTCGTTGCGTGTCATCGCCAAAAATTCAGTGAAGTTGGCTGAATCTTCCGTATCGGCGTGCCAACCAATCATCAGCATATCCGCGGCACACTTATCAAACTCTGGCCAGTATTGGGCTTTTGGCATGGTTTTCAAATCGACTTTGATACCGATTTTAGCCAGCATACTCGCCGCCGCTTGAGCAATTTTGGCATCGTTGACATAACGGTTGTTCGGCGCAATCATGCTCAACTCAAAACCGTCTTCATAACCCGCTTCTTTCATCAGCGCCTTCGCTTTGTCTAGGTCGAAGCGCGGCTTGAGTTCTGGGTTGTGACCGGCATAACCGGTTGGACTTTGCTGAGCTGCAGCTGTGGCAAAACCGCGCATGATTTTCTTCGCAATCCCTTCATTGTTGATCGCGTAGACAATCGCTTGGCGCACGCGCACATCTTTCAGTGCAGGGTTGGCATTTTGGTTGAGTTGAAACTCAATGATACGCGTACCAGGCAAGGTCACCAAATCAACGCCGTCAGCGCTGTCTACACGCTTGAGATCGTTAGGCGCGACGGGGGCAATCATATCCACATCACCAGAAAGCAGCGCCGCAACGCGAGTCGCGTTTTCTTTGATGGGCACCAACGTCAGATGATCAACATTACCCTTGCTGTCTTTATCCCAATAATCGGCAAAGCGTTTAAACTCGGTTTTTACGCCTTGCTCACGCGATGTAATGGTGAAAGGACCGGTACCAGAGGCATTCGTAGACGCATAAGAGTTACCGTGCTTAACGATTTCGGCTTTGTCTTTACCGTCTTCGGTTTGGCCAGTGTAGAATTTGCTGTCCATCGGGAAAATGTAGGTCGCGGTTTGCAAAACCAATGGGTAAGTGCCCTTAGAGACAATATCAACCGTGTTGTCGTCGACTTTGACCATTTTCTCAAACGGTTCAAAGATCGCTTTAAAGTCTGGCGATGACTTCAGACGGTTAAAGGTCCATACCACATCGTCAGCTGTCATGGTGTTACCCGAGTGGAACTTCACCCCCTCACGCAAGTGAAAGCGGAAGGTATGATCATCAACACGCTCCCATTTGCTCGCCAAACGAGGTTCAAACTCAAGGTCTTGGGTGTAGCGAACCAAAGGATCGAATACCATGTGAGAAACCTGTAAGGTGGCACCCGACAATTGCTCTTGAATATCCAAAGAAACCGGATCGGCATCGTAGGCAACCGTGATGTCGGCAGCGTTAACCGATGCGCAAAGACCTGCGGCCATCATGGCAGCGAGCAATTTGGTTTTCATTAATTTCATGCATAGCTCCTTATGCGGGAAAGCATTCCCTATTTGTGTTGTTGTTTTCTCACTGTGACCTTGGTTAACACGCCAAGGCCTTGTATTTCGTTTGCGCTACATGTCGCAGTATCTGTCAGCCTACCTAAGCCAGTTCTTCGCGCAGGCCTGTAAAAGCAGGCATTAAAGAAATCAGCTGTTGGCTGTACGCGTGTTGGGGAGAAGTAAACAGCGTTTCAGTTTCGGCAACTTCAAGCAGCGTGCCTTTTTGCATGACGCCCACCCGATCGCACATTTGGCGAATAACCGGTAAATCGTGACTGATAAACAGCATCGTTAAATCCAACTCTTGCTGTAAATCTTTTAACAGGTTCAAAATTTGCGCCTGTACCGACACGTCCAATGCGGAGGTGGGTTCATCACAAATCAACAAGCGAGGACGCGTGGCCAAGGCTCGAGCAATCGAAATACGCTGGCGTTGCCCACCCGAAAACTCATGGGGAAATTTCAGCCCTGCTTTTTGCCCCAAGCCAACGTAATCGAGCAGATCACTGACGATACTGCGCACTTGAGCTTCGCTCTCGGCTAAACGGTGAAAGCGAATCGGCTCAGCAATGATGTCATAGACCTTCATGCGCGGGTTCATTGAAGTGTAGGGGTTTTGAAACACCATCTGCATTTGGCGACGGAATGGGCGGCGCTCATTTTCCGATTTGAGTGCGGTTAGGTCGATGCCTTCAAAGGTAACCTGCCCCGAGTTTGGCGGATATAAACCGGCGATCACACGGGCTATGGTCGATTTACCAGACCCCGACTCCCCCACTAAGCCAAAGGTTTCCCCTTCTTTAATCTCAAAACTGACATCATTGGAGGCTTGCACGTATTCGCGGCGACTGGCGAACAGGGAGTCTTTGGTGGTAAAACGCAGATTGACGTTCTTCACGCTCAACAAAGGCCCTTGATAGTCGCGCTGGCTTTCTCGCTGACCTAACCAGTGTGTTTTCAAATCAAAGCTCGGTGCCGCTTCGGCCTTCTCGATATACGTGACCAGAGGAAAGCGATCCAGCTTGCAGTCTGAACGCGGTACGGCAGAGATCAAACTGCGAGTGTATTCATGAGACGGCGTGCCTAAAACCTGATCGGTTGAACCAAACTCCACAAGCTCACCTTGGTACATCACAGCTACTTTATCCGTGACATTCGACACCACACCCATATCGTGGGTCACCAACATACAGCCTACGTTGTGCGTCACACACAAGTCGCGGATCAAGCCGAGAATCTGATCCTGAATCGACACATCCAGCGCAGTCGTTGGCTCGTCGGCAATGATCAGATCCGGCTCGGCAGCCAATGCAATAGCAATGACTACGCGCTGGCGCATACCACCAGAAAATTGGTGAGGGTATTGTTTGAGGCGATTTTCTGGCTGTGGGATGCCAACCTGCTGCATCAAGGTCAAAGCTCTTTGATACGCTTCCTGATCCGACACTTTCATATTAGCGTGAATCGTTTCTTTGAGCTGCTGCTCAACCGTAAATAGCGGATTCAGCGAGGTCATGGGATCTTGGAATATAAAACCAATTTTAGAGCCGCGGACTTGTCTCATCGCTTCTGGGCTTAAGCCTGAGATTTTTTTACCATCGAGAAAGACATCGCCACCGGCAATTCTACCAGGTGGGCTAAGGAGATCGATCACCGCATTGCCGACGGTGGATTTACCGGCACCCGACTCTCCGACCACTCCGACAATTTCACCGCGCTCGATATTAAGAGACAAGGACTTGACTGCAGCATGCACGCCGTGACGAGACGGGTATTCAATGCGCAGGTTCTTCACTTCCAATAGTGACATGAAAACCTCAACTACCATGTAATGAATGGCCAAGAGGCGCCACTCACTGTTCTGTATCCATACGAAACCGACAAAGGCTGCAAGGTATGCGCCATTTCTTACAAGATAGAAGAAAATCGGTATTCAAAAATTAACTAGTCGGACAAGTTCGCAAAAAAGTAACTAAAATGCAATATGAAAGCAGATTATTTCATCAAAAAAATGATTTAAAACACATTTCACGCCATATTCAGCGCTTTTCCATATTTTATTAAGGTAAAAAGTGAATATTTAGTCAACGAGACACAACAAAACAAGAAAGTAAATATAAAAAGTAATTACATAACAATTAGTTAAATTAAAGCTCGATATTGAATATAATTTTTTATGCGCAATTTCTGAGGAAATAATACCAATCTGATTAGGTATGCGGTCAAGGATAGCGCAGAAAAAAGCTTGAGAACAAGGCACCTCTTTGCTTAAAAAGACAGTTATTAGTGTTCTACAAGTTATTTTCTTAACGATATTATCGAGTTTTAGCCAGCTAAGGTGGCCAGACATTTATTTAGGTTGATATTAGTGCAAAGTTGCACCAAAAAACCCTTGATCGCAGCTGGGCTTCCAGACCCCGGTCCTCGGCTCCCACACCAGAGCGCAACCAAGCCAAACACACATTGATTACACCACAGACTAAAAACGAAAAAAGCCTCGTCATTGCTGACGAGGCTTCAAATGGT